>JAYVHY010000381.1:0-6211 GCA_043770615.1 Armatimonadota bacterium
GTCATGATGAGATGGGATCTTTCAAGATGTTCGAGAAATCGCGACTGCACAATATCAAGCGTACCTTTGACTGATTGTTGCGTAGAAACCAATTAATGAGCCGAGCACTTTGTTGGATTCGACGAGACTTGCGGTTGGCTGATAACCGGGCCTTATTCGAGGCGTGTGCAAACTACGACCAAGTTGTGGTTGTGTTTGTATTTGACTCCGTCATCTTGGACCAGCTTGAAAACAAGTCTGACCGACGGGTTACGTTCATCATGCAGTCCCTTGCCGAGGTCGATGCTGGGCTGCGTGAACAGGGTTCAGCGCTTATCGTTCTGTATGGTGATCCGGTCGAAGTCCTTCCTGCACTTGCCGCCCAACTAGAAGCTCAAGCGGTGATTACTGCACGAGACTTTGAGCCTTACGCCCTCAAGCGGGATCAAGTGGTTCATTCTGTGTTGTCAAACCAGGAGATAGACTTTCAAACCGTTAAGGATCAAGTGATCTTCGAAAAAGGTGAGATTCTTTCCAAGACTGGGGCTCCGTTTCGCATTTTCACCCCGTTTTCCCGCCGATGGCTCGAACGGTTTGATGGACAAGTCGTTGCCCAGGAATATGCGCCTGATCTCACCAAGCTGATGCCAAGCGACAACCATAATCAGTTGTCGATCGGGCTTGACTACGCCGCAATAGGCTTCCAACAAAACGACCCTTGGCTACCAGCCGGAGAAAGGGCAGGTAACAAAGCTTTGCGAACATTCGAGAACAAGATAGACGGGTACGGAGAAGCTCGCGACATTCCAAGCATGGACGGCACGAGTTTTCTCTCTGTTCATCTTCGTTTTGGCATGATTTCAGTTCGGGAAGCAGTCAGAACCGCGGTCCAACATGATTCTCCTGGGGCCAAAAAGTGGCTGTTCGAACTCATTTGGCGAGAGTTCTACCAAGACATCCTCGCCAACAATCCTCACGTCGTTGCTACCACGTTCGATCCGGTTTACAAGAACATGGTTTGGCCCGGACTGGACGAGCACTTCGTGGCCTGGAAGCAGGGACAAACCGGCTACCCAATCATCGACGCCGCCATGCGGTGCTTCGCCGAGACGGGCTGGATGAATAACCGCCTTCGCATGATTGTGGCTTCGTTCCTCACCAAGGACTTGCTGGTTGACTATCGAAAAGGCGAGGCGTATTTTGCCGCGCATTTGCTTGACTTCGATCTTGCATCGAACAACGGTGGATGGCAATGGGCAGCAAGCGTTGGTTGTGATGCACAGCCATACTTTAGAATCTTCAACCCCTACTTACAGAGTCAAAAATTTGACACCGAAGGAATCTTTATTCGCCAGTGGGTTCCCGAACTGGTTGGCTTGGATAGCAGATCCATTCACGAGCCAAGCGAGATGGAAGCCATCATGTGCGGCTACCCGCTCCCGATCGTGGACCATTATGTTCAACGACAATTGGCAATAGCCTTGTTCAGCCAGACAAAAAATAACCCTGAACAGCTTTCCTGATCAGGGTCTTTTCGCACAAACTGTCAGCTTCTTAGCAGACGGCTTGGTCGGTATCGGCATCGAAGATATGTAGTCTCTCCAAATTTATACAGAACTCAGCTTCCGTAAGTGGCTTAAGCTTTGTTTCTTTGTCAATCGAAGCAACCAGTTTGAGATCGCCGACTTTGAGGTAGGCAACGTACTCGTGTCCAAGTGGCTCCATGACGTCAACGGTCGCCTTGATTGTGTTTTCGGCAGATGGCGTCATATTCGAAGGAACACTCTTGTCATAAATCTCTTCAGGTCGTATCCCCAAGATGACTTTTTTGCCTTCGTATGCCTTAGCTGCCTCGTTTCCGACGATAGGGAGCACAAATGCTCCAGCATCAATCTTTCCGCCCACAATTGAAGCTTCTAAGAAGTTCATCGGAGGCGAACCAATAAACCCGGCGACGAACTTGTTTGCTGGATGGGCATAGACTAATTCGGGTCGATCACATTGTTGGAGGACGCCGTCCTTCATAATCGCCATTCTTTCACCCATCGTCATCGCTTCGACTTGATCGTGCGTAACATAAACGGTCGTGATTCCTAGCTTTCGGTGAAGAGAAATCAACTCGTATCGAGTCTGGACTCGAAGCTTGGCGTCCAAGTTAGATAGCGGTTCGTCCATCAAGAAGACTTTTGGCTTTCGAACAATGGCGCGAGCCAATGCAACCCTTTGACGCTGACCGCCAGAAAGTTCCTTTGGACGACGACCAAGGTACTTTTCGATGTCAAGCATGCGTGCGGCTTCTTTGACCCGGTTATCAATGTCTTCTTTGACTTTCTTAGCTTCACTTGCGTGAGAAAGCTGCCAAAAGAATCCTTTGAGTTCTCGGAGTCGGAGTCCAAAGGCAATGTTGTCATAAACATTCATGTGGGGATAGAGAGCATAGTTTTGGAAAACCATGGCGATATCCCGATCCTTTGGTGGCACATCATTGACGCGAACGTCACCGATCATGATGTCCCCATCCGTTGCTTCCTCAAGACCAGCGATCATTCGCAAAGCAGTGGTTTTGCCACAACCCGATGGTCCAACAAGAACCATAAATTCCTTGTCCTTGATGTCTAAGTTGAGGTTATCAACGGCCTTGACGTCTTTGCCAAAAACCTTACTAATATTTCGAAATGCGACTCCTGCCAATTATTTCTCCTAATTTCTGATGGAAGTGTCACGGATTATAACCCCTAGAAACATCCTTGTGGTAGGTTCAAAGCCAGTTCAGGAAAATTAGTTTATGTTTCGGAGAGCTTTCACCCTTATCGAATTGTTGGTTGTCATCGCGATTATTGCCATTTTGGCGGCTCTTCTCTTTCCCGTTTTTGCCCAGGCCAAGGAAGCCGCCAAGAAAACCAGCTGTGCGTCGAACCTCAAGAATATTGGTCTTGCAATGACGCTATATGGCTCCGACAACGACGACTATTTTCCGAACACCAATGTAACAGGACTATGGACGGGACGGCGGTTTCGAGTGCCGATTATGCCCTATTTGGGAATTGCCCTGAAGCAAACTTCCCCAACCAGTTATGACATGACTTCTATTTCTGGCTTGCTCTATTGTCCTTCGGACTCAACTAGGCAATCCTTTGACTACACATCCTATAGCTATGTCAGCTCTTTGTATCGTCCATGGTCATTTCTTCAAACTGTAACAAATCTCTTTCAACTAGCTGGCGACGGTCAATGTCCTATCGGAACATGCTCGTCCGTTTCTTGGACCGAAGTTCAGTTCCCTTCGTCAAAAATTATGGTGTACGAATGGATCAATGCCCATAAACCCGGAAAAGCCGGTCCGGTAGGACCTTGGGGCAAAAATGTTGGATTTAACGTTGGACCCGGTGCTTTCGAAGGTCAACGGAATATGGTGTTTGTTGACTCTCACGCAAAGTTCATCAATGCATCTGCAATGACGGTCAATCATCTCAACTGCCCTGATCCAAACCTGACCCCTGAAGGCGCAGCTGGTTCGGATTTAAAATAATTGAGAGCGCTAGCAACTTGTCGCTTGAAAGGAATGGCAGGGGCAACAGGACTTGAACCCGCGACCTACGGTTTTGGAGACCGACGCTCTACCAACTGAGCTATACCCCTGCGTGGAGACGAGATTTTACCCCAGAGAAGCTAAGGTTCGCTGTTACTCAGGCAAGATGAAGCGAGTCCTTGCAATTTCCTCAAGAGCTGCAAAATCTCGAATGCCAACCAAAATCAGAGAGGCGTTCTTGGTTTTCCAGCCTACCGCATTCTCCGATGTTCCAATTTGACCATAAAAGTAGGTTCCAGTGGCATTTGGACTCATATCCTCGAAACTAGTAACTCGAGGAAGAGCAATTAAAGTCATCCGACCATGCACATCTTCAAGTTCATATCGTTGAGCAACGATTCCGTTGGCAAGAAGTCCTTCTGAAATCGAAATGATCTTAAACTTTGAAAGATTCTGGTCTGCATTTCTCAGAAGTTGATCAAGCTGTTCATTTCGAAAGGCTTTCTCTGGGCTAACCTGCCTCGAGCTAGAGAAAACACCCGCTAAGGAGCTACTGGCAACTGCTCCAGCCTGATTATGTCGTGAAAATCCGCCACCAATCAAAACGATCATCGCGACAGCCGTAACAAACGCCCAGGAATACTTAGTAATGAAGTTGCCTGACTTAGCGACTCGATCCATCGCATCTAAGCGGCTTTGACAGTTGGCCCAAACATCGTTGCATTCAAAATGGGATGTGCCATTCAGTGCCGACTTAATTCCTCGGATAGAAGCAACTTCAGCCTGACTCTCCTTGCACCCGGCAAGACATAATTCAACTTCGTGACGCTCTGCGTCAGAAAGTTCGCCATCGACAAATGCATGCAACTTAGTAATTTCGATCATAGATCGTAGCCTTCCTTAATAAATCCCTCTTTCAGGGCATAATTCTCCAGATTCCTCCGGAGCATTGCTCGACCACGAGCAATTCGTGATCTTACCGTACCAATTGGTACTTCCGTCGCTTCCGCGATCTCTTGATAACTCATTTCTTCAATGTCGCTCAGTACAACTGCCAAACGAAACTCATCGGGAAGCTTTTTGAGAGCATTCTCGACTTCAGTTCCAACTAGTCCATCAAACAATTGTCGGTCAGGTATTTCCGACTCCACCGACATTGGCTCTATAACATTGTCTTCTTCAAGTGACGTTAGTTGAGGACCACGCTGCCGAGATCGATATTTGTTGATGTATAGATTAGTGACTATGCGAAGAATCCAAGCCTTAAAATTCGATCCGTCAAAACGGTCGAACGCTTCGTAAGCTCGAACAATGGCTTCTTGAGTCAAGTCTTCGGCTTCCTCACGACTGCGAGTCAATCGTAAAGCAGTACCAAACACCGAACTGAACGCCCGTTCTGCGTGGCGCTCAAAAGATTCTCTTTTTGTATCTCGCTTTCCGAATAGCACCGGTCGGGCGAGTCTACCTGCCGTCTCCTTGTGTGGTGATTTTCCGAGCGTAACGCTTGCAACAAAAGCCATAGTAATAATCTCGCTTTAAAGGCAACAAGCTAAAATTCCCAAGAGTTCCGGGTTCTGAAAAATTAAGCAATTTTGCCATGATCACCCTTTCGGAAAGCCTTTTCGTCGATACAGATGAACACAAGGCACACCCACCCGATGATGCTAAAAGCAAAGAAGACCGGGTTCCGAAATATAAGGCCCAGGAGAAATCTCTCCTGGGCCAAATTGTCTATCCCAAACTATTCGCCTTTCTTATTCTTTGCTTCCGCAATTTCTTCATGCGACCCGGTCGCACCTTTAACTCGCGCAGATCCAGCTTTTTGATCCGCTCTGACCTCGTTCCATGGTTTAGTCTTTAGGTTGGGGGACGGAACGACTTTCGGTTGAAACTTAAGGTTCGCGGCGGGAGAGACGGGCTTGGCTCGCCATCTGAGCGGTAGAATTGCTTGTCCTTTTAGCATTAGCGGAGCAGTTAGTATCAATGGCTTGTACTGCACTTTGCGTTGCGTCCAGTTTGTCCCTCCTTTTAGGGTCAGCGGAGCAGGTTTAGTCCACGGCTTGTACTGCGCTTTGCTTTGCGTCCAGCTTGCCCCTCCTTTGAGCGTGAAGGGAGCAGGTTTAGTCCACGGCTTAAGGTGCAATTTGCTTTGCGTCCAGGTTGCCCCTCTTTTTAGGGTTAGCGGAGCAGTTTTCGTCCACGGCTTCAGCAGCAATTTGCCTTGCTTCCAAGTAGAACCTTGAACGTAGAGCTTAGGTGATGATTGCCACGGCTTAATTGAAATTGGTGGCGTCTTGAGTTGACCTTGAATAGCCACATTTGGCTTGATTTCTGCAGGTGGAACTTTCCCGGTCAGTGACGGGCTTGGCGGGTTATTTGTCGGGACCTCGATAATCGGGGGTATTGAAGACGCCCTGGGCGGAGTATTCACCGGCACCTCAACCATTGGGGGCATTGAAGATGCCCTCGGAGGAATATATACCGGCACGTCGACCATTGGTGGTACCGAAAAGACTCTCGGAGGAGTCATTCGCTCTTCAATTTTTACAGATCTGAGTCGCTTTGCCTTTGCCAATTTTTTGGTGGACTTTTTGTCTTGCCGAGACCGGAGTTGTACGGGGACCTCGGTTATGACAGGAACTTCTTCAAAAATGCCGGGCGATTTGTCAGATCGATCCAATAAAGGCACCTGCGGAGCTTGCG
>JAYVHY010000382.1:0-2825 GCA_043770615.1 Armatimonadota bacterium
AAGCCTCGGTTAGGGATTACCTTTGCGTTTTGCGGCTGAAATTCGCCGAATGCCATGAGGAGACCTTCCTCATTTGTGTTGTAGGACAAGTTTCCTACATATAGATTCTTTAATGCCATTTGTTCTTCTCGTAGTTTCCCGCTGTACCTCGTCTGACCTGAAAACTACTTCATTCACAAATCGCGGACTGTTCGAAACTATGGTCGGGATTTCTCCCACCACGCTTATTATGAACCATTCCGCAGATTTACGTACGAAACAAATCAAATCTTAGTATTTTAGGTTCAATTCTCGTATAAAGGATAGAATAGAAGAATGTATTCACTGATCGCCTTATGGGCCATTCAGGGCCGAGCCGAGCCACTAGATGATCCAAAACTTCGCGGAGCATTGGTTTGCGCCATCGTTTCCGATCTCGATGGAAAGGTTGTCTACGAAAAGAATGCCGACGCTCGAGTAATGCCCGCAAGTAACGAAAAGCTCTTTACTTGTGCATTTGCATTGGCCCAGCGAGGACCAGATTACCGATCCAAAACTCGATTTTGGATTGATCGAACCAGTGTAAAAATCGCGTCCGACGGAAATCCAGCTTTAACGAACGAACAACTAACCGCAGTAAAGAACAAATATCACATCGGGTCCGGTCACCGAATATTTATCAATCAAGCCTATAAGTGCGATCGCCCCGATACCTGGCAGTTAGGCGACGCGCCAAACCGTTTCGCACCGGCAGTTCATGCTTTCAGCATTGATCGCGGAGGATTTGAATTGCGCGGAAATTCCAAAGGACTATCCTTTTTTCCTCACACTCCAGTCCTTAATCGAGTGTCCTACAAGCCAAGTAATGCCCCAGTTGCCGTCAACTACGATGTCAGTACCGGAGTCCTCGAAGTAACCGGAAAACTCGGAGCTGCCGAGCAAAAGATCGACACGCTTTCCGACCCTGACCCAAGCTTTACCGCAATTTCTAGTTTGACCGGAACCAAAAGTCCAATTGTTGAAGAACTACAGGACGTTCCCACTGATAACGGAACCGAAAGCATCGACTCACCGCCAATTTCAACGTTGATCAAGGACTGCTTACAGCCCAGCGACAACGGTTACGCCGAAAACCTGCTCTTCATCGGCTCAAAAGCAAAGACCTATGGCGAAGCCAGAAAGTCGATCACCGCATGGCTGAAACAAACGGTTGGACTCGATACCGCCTATTTTCGAATCGAAGACGGCTCTGGGCTCAGTCGTAAAAACCAAACGACAGTGCGGTGCATTTCCAAGCTTTTGCAATGGTCAGCCCAGCAACCAACCTCGCAGATTTGGCAGGATTCACTGGCGAAATCTGGCGTTGGTACGCTTGCCAAACGACTCAGTTCCGTCAACTTTATTGGAAAAACTGGCACTCTTGACATGGTCAGCGCGCTCAGTGGTTTCGTAAAGTGTAAGGACGGGGAAACAAGGATCGTTTCTGTAGTCTTCAACCACTACGGCTGTACGGAGACCGAAGCTCGGCAAATAATGGATCGGTTTATTGAAAATGTCAGCAACTAAAGCAATATCGGCACGGAATCTGCGCTTCCGTCAAATAATGAACATCGCTTTCCCAACCAAAAGCATGATCGTACTGCTGACCATCGGCATTGTCGACCTCATTTCAACCGCTGTTCTTCACTCCAAAGGTCTGATCGTTGAATTGAATCCGCTAATGCGTGGTTTCATCACCCAAAGCGAATGGCTCTTTGCATTCGTTAAGGGACTCACGATCGGAGCCGCTTGGGGAACCATGGTGTGGTACGCCCAGCAAAATCGGGACTTTGTAAATAAAGCCTGTACTTGGGGCTCCATTGCCTACGTCGGAGTTTGGACGACTTGGTTTTTTGGAGCCAGATAGTCTACGGTCTGTCCATTTGAAGTTCGGATAAAAGATTACGAAATTCACTTAAGTAGAAATAGTCTTCAAATAAATAGCCACGTCTACCAACTACGACCAGCGCACCCAGCGCACCAAGTTTGCGCTGGACGGCTCCATTTTCACCCATCATCGCTTTGATTTTGGATTGATCTTCAGTCGGAACACTCGACCACAATTGATCCAAATGACTCTTGCTGGCAGCCATGTCGGGGGATGCTTTAATTAAGTCTGCCACCTTCCAACCGTGATCGGGAAGTAAGCACAAGCCGACCGCCTTTTCCGTCGTTGGAGATTCTCGATCAGGTCTTGGCACAAGACAAACCGTGTAACCATCTATTCCTGGTGTTACATTTCGGAGCCGGCCCAGAACCGCGAGATTAATATTGAGGCTCGGGACAAAGATGTAAAGCGTTGGCGCGTCGGTAACTCTTCGAACCAAGAAGTTGTGCGTTTGAGTGACGCTTTTAATCTCGGTCTCTGTTGCAATGCGACCTTCTTTGCCTTTTACATAAAGTTCTAGCTTTGCCTTATTTTTTACCAATCTAGCTTGTTTTGCGCTTGGTAAGAACAAGAACACAAGACCGCACACTCCGAGAATTGTCAGCATGACAATTACTTCCCGGTTGGGATTCAATCGCTTAAACTCATACCACTTTGCTTGCCAAGGCTCCATCAAGTTTCTCACCTGTCATGTGCTCAATCACGTTAATCCCCGCCTTTCGCAGCACACCCAACTTTCGGTCTAGACATCAGCCGAGATACCTCTTTTTTGGAAGAGAGGTCGGTGAGCGATTTCGATTGAATTGATCGAAACTTTGAGCGAACCGGGAGAGTAAAGGTTGACCATTTAGCTTTACTGCCACCCATGCGAAACACTTTTAACCTCGTAACGCTTCATCAAGTTGCTCATCCGTCATGT
>JAYVHY010000383.1:0-2823 GCA_043770615.1 Armatimonadota bacterium
TCCTGGCGACGATCCTTTTTTCTTGCAGCTCAACGAATTTGTCGCTTGCGCGCGAGCGGGAATTCCGGCAAAAATCTCGGTTCAAGAAGCCTATAATGCCCTTGAACTGGCAGAAGCTTGTCGAGATAGCGCCAAATCAGGGATGCCAGTCTTTTTGTAATCCTAGATAATTAGACCAAACTGACTCGATAGTAATATAATCAGTTTTCAGTTCGACGGGCTTCAATATGCTGAACTTTGAACTCACTCAGTGGGAGACCGATGGACACCGGGAAGGATACAATCCGGAACTAAAAGAGGGCGAATTCAAGATCGCACCGGCGAAATGGATTTGGTTTCCTTCTGAACGCACCCTGCCTTGCACTTTTGTCCTTTTTCGCAAGGAGTTTGACCTCGAAAGCATTCCAAGGGTAGCGCGGGGTTGGATTGCTGCTGACAGCCGCTATGTTTTGTACGTGAACGGAACCCGTGTGCAGTTTGGACCCGCCCCACACGACCCTCGACACGCCGAAGCCGATCCGGTCGATATTCGTCAGTTTCTCCGCCCGGGTAAAAACGTTATTGCAGTTCACGTCTTGTTTTATGGTCAAGGTGACGGTACTTGGCCAACTGGCAAGCCAGGGTTGTTGTTTAGGGTCAACGTCGGCAGGGAAGTCATTGCAACCGACAAAACCTGGAAGTGCAGCGTTGACCGAGGTCATAAGCCAGGAGGAGCCAAGCGATGGTACTTGAGAGCACTTCAAGAAGATTTCAATGCGGCAAACTTTACTCACCAGTGGAATGAGCTTTCCTTTGTCTTGGATCGGTATTGGTATGATGCGATGGAACTCGAAGTAAGCGGCGATTCTACGCCTTTTGTTGGCAAATATCTCTCCTACAATGAGGATATTCAAGCTGAGAATCCGAAGAACTCAAGCTTAACTCCCCGGTCCATACCCATGATGACCGAACAATGGGTCGAGGCAAAATTGGTGTCGATGTGCGTGGCGGAATGGACTGGAAACATCAATGATTGGTTCGACTTTCGGGTTCCTGGTCTTTTGAAGACATCCATGTCTCCGGCTGGACCGGGTTTAGAATCGGGGACTCATTTATTGACCTATGAACTCCCGTTCGGTATGGTTGGTTGGCCCTCGGTTAACTTTCCCGATGCGCAGGCGGGCATTATGGAAGTGATCTGCCAAGAGAGTTGGGATCCTCAACAAAAGCTGATCGATACTCAATTTTACTCTTGGAGTCGATTTCACTTAATCCCAGAACAGAAGACGTACGAGTGCTTTGACTACGAGAGTTGTCGCTATATTCAGCTTCATATTGACTTGCCAATAGGTGTCATTGCGCCGTATACGCCGAGGGTTAGTTTTCGCCGTCGGACCCTCCTTCATGAAAGTCAAGAACACGTTTTGACTAACGATGGCGAGCTTAACCGGTTGCTTCTTGCCAGCACAATCACGCTTCAAAACTCGGCTCAGGACATCGTCGTTGACGGTATGGCGCGGGAACGCCAGCAGTATGCCGGTGACGGTGCCCACCAGCTCCATGCGGTACGGCAGGCTCACGGAGAATTCTCAGTTTCGAAACGTTTCTTAACCCAGTTTGGACATGGTCAAATGCTCAATGGAGTTTGGTTGGACTCTTGGCCAGGATATGACCGACTAGCCAGGATTGGCCAGCGACAAATTGGGGCAACTGGTTGGGGGTCGCTGGTTGATCACTCAATTGGGTTTGTGATTGAACATGTTAATCATTGGCTCCAAACTGGGGACCGAATTCCGTATGAGCAAAACCGAGATCGAATTCAAAAATTTATCGACTACCTATCGACCATCACCGGGCTAGACGGGCTCTTGAAGGTAGAGGATATTGGAGCCGAGACGGTTTGGATTGACCACGATGCTTACCAATCCCAGTCCCAGAAGAAGCTGGCATTTAACCTTTACGCCCTACAAATGATTGTGATGCTGGATTGGATCGAGGGTCGGACTACCGATCTAACCTTTCCAATTCAGGCGATTCGAAAGCAGTTTTGGCATGAAAAGGTCGGCTTATTCATCAACAATCGAGACGAAGTGTCGACTCAGCCCGCCCGATATTGCGACCGTTCACTTTCGCATTTACTTTGGCTTCACTCTTACGGCTACGAAGTTGCCCCCGACTTAACCAAATCAATCGAGCTGCTTGTCAAGCAGCCGAAATCGATGGGGATTGGCTATCCGGCAAACTCAGTGTGGCGGCACTGGGCGTGGGCAAGAATTGGTCGGGTTGACTTGATCCTTAGGGAGTTTCGTGATCGATGGGAGCCAATGTACTCGGTGAAGCACAATTCGACCATCCAAGAAATGTGGCATGTGACGCCCGGCACAACTTCCCTTATGAGCCACTGTGCGGTTGCTCCAACCATCATGATGCATCAAGCGATCTTGGGTATTGGTCAGGACTCTACAGGAAACTGGTTCATTCGACCGCAACTGGGCGATCTTGAATCATTCGAAATTGTATCGCACACTCCTTGGGGCAAAGTCGGATTTATGGCCACCAAGGTCGATGACCATCACGAGTGCTCACTTTCGAGGCCAGATGATATGCCGCTCTCAATCCGAACCGTGAGTCCACTCAACATGCCTTTTGCTGATCTGGGAAATGAGTTCTCTCACGACCTTCCTGACGAGCCAACGGTGAAGTTTGATATTTATCCGTACAGCCAAAACAGGCTCATCGTTGAGCCAATTCCCGGAAGGTAACAGCCTAAGAAAGAAATTGTCGAGAAGCCTTTACGGCTCGGTAAACCTTGGTGAATCTCGCTATTTTTGCCCGAATAAATTT
>JAYVHY010000384.1:0-14603 GCA_043770615.1 Armatimonadota bacterium
GATCGCCTGCCACCTTCAGTCGGTGACCAAGACAACGGTGCCTTCAATCCATCCTCAAATCTGACTTTGATGGTTGCTTCCATTTCTAGTTTCTCCTACGTTATACTACTATCAGAGATTTCAGAACTATATGAAAGTTGTAATTCCGGGAGGATCGGGTCACGTTGGGGCGGTATTAATCCGGCACTTTCGTTCCCTTGGTTGGGAAATCGTTATTCTTTCGAGGTGCACCCTCCAATCAGAAGGCGCCAAGTTAGTTGCATGGGACGGGAAGACGATTGATGATTGGAAGACCGAGCTTGATGGCGCGGACGTAGTGATTAATCTAGCCGGACGATCGGTTAATTGTCGTTATAGCATCGCCAACTTAAATGAAATGATGTCTTCCCGGGTAGATTCAGTTCGCGTTATAGGAGAAGCGATTGCGCAATGTGAGACGCCGCCAAAGGTTTGGTTTCAAGCTAGCACGGCGACAATCTATGCTCATCGCTACGACGTTCCTAACGACGAATTCACCGGAATCATGGGTGGAGACGAACCAGGCGCTCCCTTTACCTGGAATGCGAGTATTAAGATTGCAAAGGCTTGGGAAGCTGAGTTTGAAAAAGCAGACACACCGCGAACCAGAAAGATTGCTATGCGGTCAGCCATGACCATGTCACCCGATAAAGGCAGTGTCTTTGCCGTATTTGCCGATCTTGCTAAAAAGGGTCTTGGCGGGCGACTTGGCAATGGACAGCAGTTCGTTTCGTGGATTCACGAAAAGGACTTTTCTGCGGCTATATCGTTCCTTATTGAACATGACGAGATCGTCGGCGCAGTCAATCTCTGCTCTCCAAACCCTTTGCCCCAATCCGAGTTCATGAAAAATCTCCGGAAAGCGGTTGGAACCCCGTTTGGCTTCCCTGCTCCAGTTCCCCTGGTCGAGCTAGGGACAAGATTCATGAAGACGGAAAGTGAGTTGGTCCTTAAGAGTCGGAGAGTCATCCCAAGTGTATTACTGAAGCACGGATTTGAGTTTCAATATCCTAATTGGAAAGAAGCGGCGGAAGAATTAGCGGGGAATTTAGTTCTCCAAAAATTGCCGTAAGGCTTACTTAGCCCTGTTCGTTTCTGGACGCTTTAACTCAAACAGTTCCATTTCAATGCCGTAATAATCGCTAGAAACGCCAAGGTGAGTCATTCCTACTTTAAGCGCAACGTTTTGAGAAGCAGTATTTTCAGGATAAACCACCGCCAAAACTCGCGGTAGATTGGGATCCATCCGAAATCCATATTCCGCAACCGCTAAGCCTGCCTCGGTTGCGTAGCCGAAACCCCAGGCTGACGGATCCAAGTGCCACCCGATTTCGATTTCTCCAGAGGGTTCTAGGTCTCCATTAGGTAGGGATTTACACATGATTGTGCCAATGATCTTCTCATCCTCCTTGCGAACGAGTGCCCAAGTTCCTTGACCAACAGGACGTTTAGCCTGATTGGCAACCCAACGTTCAAGCATCTCTTTTGCTTCTTCAATCGATTCGAGGGACTTCGGATTTCGACCGAGATATCTATTCACTTCTGGCTTTCGATAGATGTCGAATGCAGCTTCGACGTCATCCAGAGTCCACGGTCGGGCAAAAAGTCGATCAGTTTCAAAGACCATATCTTCAGTACGCAAGCGAAGGAGCCAATCTCGTCCATAGTCTCTATAATCCTCAAACAGTACGTCTGAGAGAAAGAGATCATTTGACTTCTTCCACCAACCAAGTGCCTGGTTCTTGTTGAAATCCAACCATGCCGTCGCACCATTGACTAGATAGACCTGATTGGGCGTGAGCTTAATGCTTTGTGAGTGATTAATGGCTTGCTTAGCAATCTCTAAGTCTAGGTTGTATCGAGAAAAGTAGATCGCCGCTTCTGCGCAAACAGAAGCGGCAGGTTCATATTTTAGGTTGTTATCAATGACAATCTTCAAAGCATTTCTCATTGGTGTCTCAGCTTCTGCCACTTCTCCCAAATCCATATGCCGCCAAGTATGATAAAGTTCGCATGCCACATCATGAATTGGCTCACCAGTTAGAACCAATGACTCCGGGGCCCACTTTCTTGGGCGTAGCCGCTGCATGTACATTGAAGAATAAACGAGGTTGAACATGTCAATGAGCTCTCGTGGATTTCTAAAGGACTGATAGATACGAGCTCCATCACGTATCTTTCCAACTGGCAAAATGTTTGTAGTGAAGAGGACGAGATGCCCCCAGATCATCAAATTGAGAACGCCGAGATTTCCAAAGGCAATATATAACGCGATCAACAGTAGTGCACAAAAGAGGTTGGCAATTGGACCAGCTGCCAAGGTCCATCGAATCTCATTTATGTTTGCCTCGGGCTTTCCAAAGTAGACCATTCCTAAAAAATTTCGAGTTGTTACGAAACGCAACGTAAATCCAGGGTCCAAAAACCACAGCCTAAATCCCATTACTTCGATAAAGAGGACTCTAAAACCAAATTTCTTCGCCGCAAAATAGTGGCCAAGCTCGTGGGGAAACACGAGCAAGAAGAACAAAAGGATGATTCCGAGAATCCCCAAGCCAACTACTAACAAGGTGGCGAAGATGAGAGATACTGTGATTTCGTCCGGTGTGTGCCTTGGAAGGAAGGCTAAGCCTGTTAACCCGGTCAAGCCAGTAAGTAAGAGACCGCTAAGGACATAAAGCGTCCTTTTCATGGCTATCTCAGAGAACTTATGAAGCCTTCTGCCTCTGGACCAAATTCGACCAATCGCCGATAAAGGGTCAACTGTACCATTGCTCGGGTTTTGTTCAAATCTTCGGGATCGCCTTCGCCAAGTTTAAAGTAGGTGTCTCCCTTTAGATAGTCGGTCAAGAAGCGCAAGCCAAGTTCGAGCGCAATCGCTTGAACCGCAGGAACCATCATCGAAACTTCCTGATTGGTGATCTCTTTGGCCGACTTCAAGAATCCTTCAGCCACGGCCTTATAGACTTCTTCATCAACCGAAACTTTAGAGAGGTCGGTTTCCTTCTCGCCAGCGACATTAACCAATGAACGAATCATATCGCCCCAATCAGCAAGCCAGGTAAACGGCATAATTGTGTCCAGATCAACCAATGCCTTCACTAACCCCGTATTGGTGTCGAACAAGAAATTCTCGATTTTCGTATCACCGTGTATGAGGGTATTCCGAATCCGCCCTTGAGCAACCGCAGTCCAAAGCGCCATCGCAAACGGTTCCTGTTCTTGCACGATTGAGATATACGGTGCCAAGTCAGGGTCGTTAAGACGACTTTGGAAATCTTCTTCCGAAAGTGCAACCAAGAAATGAGGCCCCATCGATGTTCTTAGAATTGGATCATCGGGAAGGAGAGCGGCAGCATCGCCAAGGGAACGATTTCCTGCCATGACGGAGTGAAACTGCCTGTAGTAGAGTCCGGTGTCTCGGTATCCGGGTAGCGATCCTTCGACCGACTGCGGCTTGATTGAAGACGTAAGATCGGAGTAGATCGCCAATCCGCGACCAACCTCTGAAGCAAGACGCAGTTGTTCCGAGCGAGAGTCAACTTCGCTTAAGCTCTTGTAGGAACATGACTCAGGAATTCGAACCATCATTCGCCAAACTGACCATCCGTGCTCGTCGGTAAGATCGAGAAATTCTTTTCCGGATTTAGTCGGGACCAAATCAATGGGCACCCAACCTTCAACCGGATTCTTGATGAGCGAGGTATGTTGGGCTTCGATGCTCGAAGCCATGCCTTGCATAACCCGATATGGCATCGCGAACACGTCAGTATTTACCTTTTGCAATAGGAATTCGCTACCACCCGCGAGGACTTCGTAAGTATGAAGGTTGATGTTTCCCCGACCCGGGAAAGGAGCTACATTGATGTCCCCGCTAACCTGAAATTGTTCGACAACCCAAATAATATCGCCGATTGAATAATCTTCGAACGCACCCGTGAGATGCGATGGTCGCCCTTTTATGACTGCCTTGTCCGTAACTAGCTGTTCCTTCACGTTATCTTAACATCCTAGTTTGTTTAACTATGAACGCAAAAATCATACCATGATCATGCTTTGTAGGCATAGCAGGCATTTAGCGAGAAAGTGAAATTATTGATTTCAGCAGCGGACAGTTTTTCTCTTCTTCCCAATCTTGCCAGACGCTTCTGCCTTCGCAATAGCATCGCTTGCGACTGTGGTCTTACATGCGGTGTCACCCATATCGATTGTAATTACTCCAATCTGCTCCGCGACTGTCTTAGCTTTATTAAGCAACGGCAGGACGTAGGTTCCCACCGAAATCACAAATGTGTTCATCGCTGATTTTGGACGGTCCAAAGCTCCATCAATATTTGCAACGACATAATCAAGAAGCTCTGAAATCTTGTTCCAATCTATCTGATCATCGGAAGTTACCGTGACAATACCAGAAAGGGTGGACCAACCCGCACACTGCGTCATGGCATCCGGTGATTTGATCCAATCAAGGGCAAGTCGCCAACCACTTTCATTTTCGATAGCTGCCCAAGCTACTGGATAGTTCGCGATGACCGTCATTCCGTGAGTTCCTCCGACCCAATCTTGAAGTTGCTCTCGGGTCATCTTTGCGCCATCAACAACGATCCCCGCCAAGTACATAGCATCCATGTTTCCGGTAGCAAACAGCTCCAAGGCAAGATTTTGTTGCCCCTTAATCGACTTGGCAATTGCCTTTAAGTCAGGATTGGGGACTCCAAAAGTCCGATCGGCGGGAATTCCGTGTCGAATGAATGTTTTCACAAAGCTCTCTTTGCCGCATGCCCTCAACTCATCCATGACTGATTGAAGCGTATTCATAATGGAACGATTTTACACCGATGGACAGTCTAGTGCAACTCCGTCAAAGGTAAGCTTCCTCCAATGCGCGTTGCCGATTGGGCTCGCCAAGTCACCGAATTAATCCCCGAACCGTTCGAGAATCAAACCGGAGCTGCCTGTTGGAGCAGCCTCCCGAATGAAGCCCGAGCGGTCTTTGTTGCGTCTTCGTACTTACAGTCAAAACGCAAGATGTTGATTGTGACGGGCAGCTATGATCGTGCTCTCGCATGGCAAGCCAAACTCGAACTCTGCGGAGTTCCCCACGGCGAAATATTCCAACTTCCGAGTGGGTCATCGGCCCTCTTCGAAGACTCAACCCCTGAGCATACGGCCCTTTCAGACCGACTTGGTGCGCTTCGAGCCCTGGCAGAAAGCGATCCAAAGATTGTTATTGCCTCTCCTCAATCCGCTTTGGAAAGAACGTTACCAAAGGACATGCTTCTTGAATCGTTCGTCACCCTAAAACCAGGTCAGATAGTTGATCCGACTCATATCACCGACACCCTCAAAAAGTTGGGTTACGACGAACAGGAGCCGGTTCGACAGCCAGGTGGTTTTAGTCAGCGGGGTGGAATTGTGGATGTTTGGCCAAGTGGCTATGAACAGCCAATTCGAATCGAATGGTTCGATACCGAAATCGAGTCACTTCGTACCTTTGATAGCAATACCCAAAGGTCCAGTGGCGTTATTCCCGCGCTGTCTCTTTCTCCTAGCCGAGAGGTTCTATTTACTGGTCATGAGGACGAACTTCAGGCCATGCTTCTCCATACCCTTGAGCGCGAAGAAGCCCAATTGGACGATGAAACAGCAGCAAGATTGAGAGACCTGATTGAAGCTGACGCCCAGGCGCTTGGGCACCGATCCTTTTTTGATCGACTAGAACTGTACCGACCGATGCTCTTTCCTGATTCACAGTGTGCGGTTGATTTCCTCGATGAAAATAGCCTTTTGGTTCTTGATGAGCCACTGGAACTTGAAGCAATCGGTAACCGAGCCGAGGAAGAACTAAGTCAAGGTCTCGAAGCCCGCGTTAGACGGGGAGAAATCCTCCACAGCACTGCCAACGACTTCTTCCAACCGGTTGAACACTTCGATTCACCGGCGCATAAGTTAGCTCTTTCATCGATGAATGATCTGCCGCGATGGCTCAGCATCCAGACAACGACAGATATCGGTGGAGCTTCGTTGGAACCGTACCGTGGTAGAGGAGATGCCTTAACTGAGACCTTAAAAACTTGGCGAGGGCAAGAATTTACGGTGATCTTCTGTACCGACCAGCCTAACCGAGCAAAAACGGTCTTGGCGCAAATTGAAATCCATCCAAGCGATGACGGTACCGGTCCGGTTCGGCTCTGCCAGGGAAACCTTGGCGGAGGCTTCGTGCTTCCGCATGAAAAAGTGGCACTGGTTTCCGATGCGGAACTTTTTGGGGTCGCCCGTCTTAAACTACCTCAACGAAGGTTTCAAGAAGGCGCTCCCATTGCCACCGTGTTGGACTTAAAACCGGGTGACTACGTAGTCCATATCAATTTTGGAATTGGAGTATTCCGAGGACTCATCAAGAAAGAAATTGAAAATGTAGAGAAGGAGTTTCTCTACATCGAATATCAGTCTCCAGATCGGCTCTATGTTCCTGCAGATCAACTGGATCGTATTCAGAAGTATCTCAACCCAGGCGATGTCCCTCCAAAACTAAATCGGCTAACGGGAGGTGAATGGCAGCGCACCCTGGGAAAAGCCAAGGAGGAGGCACGAGCATTCGCCAGGGACCTCGTGAAGCTTTACGCGACTCGCAAGAAGGTCGACCGGCTCCCTTACGGCCCGGATACTCCCTTTCAAGCGGAGATGGAGCAGACATTCCCTTGGGTGGAGACTCCGAGCCAAATGCGAGCAATCAAGGAAGCGAAGGCTGACCTTGAACTTCCCTATCCGATGGATCGATTGATCTGCGGCGACGTCGGCTTCGGCAAAACTGAAGTCGCGATCCGAGTCGCATTCAAGGCAATCCAATCGGGGCGTCAAGTTGCCGTTCTTTGCCCCACAACGATTCTAAGCGAACAGCATTATCGAAATTTTGAGGAGCGATTGTCAAGTTTTGGTACGAAGCTCGCCCTCATCAATCGGTTCACTCATACCGCCGAACGTCGGGCCATTCTCGAAGGATTGAAAGATGGAACGATTGAAATAGTCCTCGGTACTCACGCGCTACTCGGAACCGGAATTGAATTTAAGAACCTAGGAGTGGTGGTTATTGACGAGGAACAAAAGTTTGGCGTCAAGCAAAAGGAAATGCTGAAACAGCTTCGATCTGAAGTTGACGTTCTGACTCTCTCTGCAACGCCGATACCAAGGACCCTTAGCATGGCGTTGATGGACATTCGGCAAATGTCCCTCATTAATGATCCACCGCCAGGACGATTACCCGTTCGAACATTTGTAAGACCATACGCGGGTGAAGTCGTTCGCGAAGCCATCCTGCGAGAACTCGCACGGGGTGGTCAAGTCTTTTATGTCTATAACCGAGTTGAAAGCATCAACCATGTCTATGAAAAACTGAGAAAGCTTGTTCCGACTGCCCGGATTGGAGTTGGACATGGTCAAATGAATGAAAAAGAACTTGAGCCGATCATGGTTGGGTTCATAAAAGGTGAAATTGACATTCTTCTCAGTACAACAATTGTTGAATCAGGATTGGACATTTCCAATGCAAACACGATGATTATTGAAAATGCTGATCGATTGGGATTAGCTCAACTTTATCAATTGAGGGGTCGAGTCGGACGATCTGACCGACAGTCATATGCACTACTTCTTCATGGAAAGAACCTTGATTCAACCCTTCCGGAGGCAAACGAGACGGTCGGTGAGCCATATGGCAAAGCCAAAAAGAAAACCATGTCCGAAAACGCCCTGGCTAGGCTTCAAGCCTTGCAAGAATTCTCGAGCTTGGGATCTGGATATTCGTTGGCGTTCCGAGATCTCCAGATTCGGGGTGCAGGCGAACTATTGGGAGCGAAGCAAAGTGGCACCATGGTTCAAGTTGGATATGAACTCTATACTCAATTGATCAACGAGGCGGTCTTTGCCCTGAAGAACTCAGTAGATGGAGATGCAAGCGCAGGCGATCCCGGCAAAGATCCACTTGAATCGCTTACTCCGCTTCCAGTGTTTGAAGTACCGGTGATTGCTCTCCTACCCGATACCTATATTCAGGATCATGCCCAGCGACTCTACTACTATCAGCAAATGATGTCGGCGAGAGATCAGTCAATCCTCGGTGAAGTCCAAAGCGAAATTGAAGACCGATACGGACGGATGCCGCACACGGTAAGCAATGCTTTTTCGATCATGTCATTAAGAATTCAGGCGTACAGACTTGGCCTTGAAAAGCTGGATGCTCGCCAAGGGCGAATCGCATGCACGTTTAAGCAATCGGCTGATGTTCCTCCAAGGCTGTTCACGATGATTCCAAAATACAACAAGAGTGCGTACATGACTCGTGACGCATTCATTTGGCCCTACGAGAGCCCTCCAATTGCCGCCATTGAAGATATGTTTCGAGCAATAACCGAGTGCATGGCTCAAATTGAACATCATCGTCAGATGTTGAATCAATAAAAGTTGAATGTTTTCCCTGAGGATGGGTTTGTCAAATTCCTATGATTATTGAGGGATACCAATGACACTCAATACTTTAGCTACATGGAAAGACGTTTTCTTTAAGCGAGGATGGATCGATTCCGACGGACACGTGCAACAGCCCGTGAACGCTCGACAAGCGACAATTCAACTCGGAACCATGGAATATAAGCTATCGGATATCTCTGGGCACGACGAAGATACGATCGAATTTACAAAAGGAAGTCTTATTGACACCTATTTGTGGAGCCAAATCACCCGCGTCACCGTCTTTAAGTCGTAGAAATCGAGTTGTCATGACTCGGTTATCTCGAGTTGGACAACTGTGGAACGATACGATGTAATACTGCCCTCCGGTGGCAGAATAGATGATCACTTTGCGCGAGTCGCCCTGACCCCCTACAAAGCGCTCATAAAAGTCAAGGACTATATGTTGGGCTTCAAGGTTCTTGAAGCCGTCAATGACTCGGGTCGCCTTGGACAAATAATCCTTGTGGCACCCAAAGATGTCCAAGATGCCTTTGGAATCCGAATCCCAAACAAGATCAATGAGACTGGCGACCTAACCAAAAACATCGCGATGGCGATTCGAGAACTCAAAAGTTTAGGAAGCACTTCTTCGCGAGTTGTCATTATTACGACCGATTTGCCCTACATTGAAGGCAAACACATTCAGGCTTTTCTCGATGCGTGTCCTGATGATGCCGATATTTGCGTTCCCCTCGTTTCGAAGGATCAATACTTAGATCGATTTCCCAGTGCTTCCGGAACATTTTTCAAGCTAAAGGACGACCAGTGGACCCTCGGTTGCATCTATTTGATTAAGCCCGACGTATTCCTAAGAATTCTTCCTGAGGTGGAAAAGGCGGTTGCGAATCGAAAGAACAAAATGGCAATGGCTAAGATGTTCGGCGGTGGATTCATTTGGAAGTACCTGACGAAGTCGATTTCTTCTGCAGATGTAGTACGAAAGGCTGAAACAATCTTGAGTTGCAGAATTGCCCTTATCAAGAATGGCCCGGCTGAATTTGCCTATGATGTGGACGATATTAACGATTACGAATACGCCCTCCGCGACAAGTAGTGGTCAAGTGCTAAACTAGCTATCGGCAAACTCAAATATGGAATCCAATTATCCTCGGAACAGCGATGAGCTAGGGTCTCCCTATGGCAATCGTCCCCTAAGCCTACGAGAACATATCATCATTGCCGGATTTTGGTTTGCGTCAAACTTCCACTGGGGCGCACTTCTTCTCATTCTGCTTCCGCACGATATGAAAGTACTTGCTGGGGACCAGAAGGCGCAAATGCTAGGGCTAGTGACTGGCTTCGGTGCTATTCCAGCTCTAATCGTTCCACTAATTTCTGGGGCAATGTCTGATCGTTGCCTACGCCCCGAAGGTCGAAGAAAGCCATTTATCGCAGTCGGAGTCTTAGTCAATATTATTGGCTTGGCCCTCATGGCACTTTCAGTCATCAGTCTTAAATCGCTTCCAGCTTATTTTTGTAGCTACGCGCTGGTTCAAATTGGAAACAACATCGCCTCTGGCGCATATATGGGTGTTATTCCTGATGTTGTTCCTAAGAAGGAGCATGGCAAGGCTTCCGGTTTTATGGCATTGATGTCTCAACTTGGGACGCTCTTTGGCGCAATCGGAATTGGAATACTCATTCCATCATCAGCAATAGCCTTACGCTACGGTCTCATTGCCGTGATTCTGCTGATTGTTGGAGTAATTTCCTATGTAGGAATCAAGGAAACTCCCTTAAAGAAAGCAGAGCCATTCCACTTCGGCGAATATATCCGGTCCTTATGGATAAATCCGAAAGAGCATCCAAACTTTGCTTGGGTTTGGTTTACAAGATTCTTGGTTATGATGGGCTTTTATGCCATCATGCCGTTCGTCAACTACTACCTTGTTGATGTTGTTGGAATTGCTCAAGAAAAGGTCGATGGTACGGCTCCGATCCTTTTGGCGTTGATTCTTATTGTTTCAAGCATTACGGGCGTCTACGGAGGTGTGCTTTCAGACCGAATCGGTAGGAAGCGAGTTGTTTATGTCTCAAACACGTTGATTGCAATTGTGGCCCCGGCATTCATTCTTTGTTCAAACTTCAATCAAGCACTGCTTGTCGGCGCGCTTTTTGGACTTGGTTACGGTGCATATATCAGTGTTGACTATGCATTGGGAACGGACGTGTTGCCACACAAGGAGGAGGCCGGCAAGGATATGGCAATTTGGCATATTGCCATGACTTTGCCCCAGTCCATAGCCGCCCCAATAGCCGGATTCCTCATTGCGATGCCAGGCTTTACAAAGATGAAAAATCCGATTGCCGGAGAGGCAGACATTGTCCACTATATGAAACCGGGCTACGGATACATTTTTGCGCTTTGCTCGATCTGTTTCGCTCTCGGCGCCTATCTCCTTAAGAACGTGAAAGGCATTAAGTAGTGAAAGCATTTTTCGCATATCTTGGTGTTGCGACGGTTTTGGTTTCATTGGTCTGCTGGCTCTGCCAGTATGTCTATGACGCTGACAACTTCTATCACCTTGGTCACGCGATCCAATATTCCGAGCGTGGCCCATTCTTTCGACCATTTCCATGGGCAACTTACAGCGTTATATCTCAGAGAAACTCGGACCTCTGGTGGGGCTTTCATTTGCTTCTCGTCCCACTGACATTGATAAAGAATAAGGTTCTACTTTTAGCCGTAGCTCCAGCGTTCTTAATGATTCTCAATTTGCTCATTTCCAGAATTGCCGTTGTTCGCTTGGGCATGAATCATTGGTATGGGTTGGCTCTCCTTCCAGCATCCCTAGCGTTTATTGCCCGAATGGACACTGTCCGACCCCAAGCACTCTCCTCATCTCTCTTGATTCTTTTGTTCTCTGCTTTGATCTCCGAATCTAAATGGCTGGCTCTCTTAACGGCGGCAGCGATCGGATTTTTACATCCCACATTGTCCTATTTGATAATTATCATTGGGCTTGGAACGTTTATTCAGCGAGGCATCAGCCAGAAGCAATGGAACTGTTGGATCGAACTTTCCTGTTTGGTGATCGCCATATCAGTGGCCTGTATTCGACCGGGCATTGCCGACGGCCTTCAATTGCTTAAGGTCCAACTTTGGGATCTCATGATTGTTCGCCGAGCCGGAGAAGTAAAGAATTTTGGAGTAGAACTTGATCGGGTTAGCATTTCCTATTTTAAGCGAGCCATGTTGAGCCCGATCATCCTGGTCATTATAAGTACAATTTGCTTTTTTCGATTTAGAAACAAGGAGCAAAAGGATACAGCTATTTGGGGGTTGTTGGCTGTCGTCGGTGCATCACTTCTCATTTCACTTGCCGTTACGAAGAGGGGGGCCGACCAATTCGCGCCATTTGCCGTGCTCACCGCTCTTTATATTTTCAATCAATGCAAGGGTATCACCAGATTTATGGCGATAACATTCGCACTCCATGGCGTACTTATTACATCCTTGTTCATTCAGTCAAACTTCGAGCGTCACGATCGGATTAATGCAACTGACTACAAGGCAGGAGCAGAATGGCTAGCAAGTCATACGCAGCCAGGTGAAATCGTCGGACAGGGCGTGTGGTCAGACTTTGGGCCACTATTCTTTTGGAATCCTCGTAATCGGTATCTTGGAGGAATGGACCCGGTTTTTCAATACCGATTCAATCCAGAAACCTATTGGTTGATGACCATCAGTTGTTCCGGGAGAGACCTTGGCAATACCAGCAAATACAATCCAATAAGAGTCTTCGATAAAGAGGAAGAAATTTCGACCGCATGGCCCCGTGACCTAAAGACCAAATGGCTATTTTGCGCAACGGATTGGAACCCAGAAATTCAAGCCGAACTGAAAAAGGATCCGAACACTAGAATTGCGTTCCGCGATTCCCACGCGATAGTTTACGAATTCATGCCTACTATTCAATCTATGAAGTGAATCGGGAACTGCTTCGTCAAGTCGATAACTTGTTCCCGAATAGACTTGAGTTTGTCCGCATTTTCGTGATTTCTCAGAACGTCTGAAATGAATCCGGCAATGAGCTTCATTTCCGGTTCTTTCATACCCCGAGTAGTCACTGCCGGTGTGCCAAGCCTAATCCCACTCGTAACGAACATTTTCTCCGGATCAAACGGTATCGAATTCTTATTAGTAGTTATTGCGGCTTCATCCAGGGCGATTTGAGCGACCTTTCCAGTAACACCATACGGTCTCAAGTCAACCAACATTAGATGAGAATCCGTTCCTCCGCTAACAATGCGGAAGCCATTTTCAGTCAAAGAAGATGCCAGGGCAGAGGCATTAAGCCGAATTTGCCGTTGATACAATTTGAACTCTGGTCTTAGGGCTTCTCCAAAAGCGACTGCCTTTGCGGCAATAACGTGCATCAGCGGTCCGCCTTGAATCCCAGGAAAAACGGATTTATCGATTTCCTTTGCAAATTGTTCCCGGCAAAGGATAAGTCCGCCCCTTGGTCCACGAATAGACTTATGAGTCGTAGACGTTACAAAGTCTGCATATGGAACCGGATTTGGATATTCTCCTGCGGCAATAAGACCTGAATAATGAGCCATATCACACATATGCAATGCTCCAACTTCATCGGCAATCTCTCGAATTCGCACGAAGTCAAATGCCCTTGAATACGCCGAAGCACCGCTGACAATCATCTTTGGTTTATGTTCCAAAGCAGTAGCCCGAAAAGCATCGTAGTCGATCAATTCGTCAACTGGAGAAACGCTATAAGGGACGATATTGTAATATTGACCACTAAAGGTCACCGGAGATCCATGGGTCAAGTGACCACCGTGAGCCAAGTTCATACCCATCAAGGTGTCACCAGGTTTCAACATTGCCATATATACAGCCATGTTTGCGCCTGCACCACTATGGGGCTGAACGTTGGCATGTTCGGCACCGTAAAGTTGCTTCACTCGATCGATGGCAAGTTGTTCAATTTCGTCAACAACCTCACATCCACCGTAGTATCTCTTGCCTGGAAGTCCTTCGGCGTACTTATCGGTTAACACGCTCGACATGGCTTGTCGAACTGCCAATGACGCAATATTTTCTGAGGCAATAAGTTCTAGGTTATGCTCTTGCCGAAGTTGCTCGCGCTCAATTAACCCAAAAATTGTTGGATCGCTAACAGCAAGTGGAACCCGGTGAGCCCGAGCAGTGGTCTTATCAGCCATAAGTTAATTATGACCGTGCAGCTAGCACGTTGGCGCCGGGAACTGGAGGATTTGGAATCAATTGAACTTGTTGTGGCAAATTCGCCATCATTTCCTTCGCCGACTTAAATTCGTATCCCTTAGCACGGACGGCATCAATCAACTTAGACATTGCCGCGGCCGTAATTGGATTGTCATGGAGCAATATGATTGCTCCCGGTCTCAGCTGCTTTACCACTGACTCGACGACTTTGTCTGAGGTAACTGCCGGAAGCTTCTGCTGTTCGGCAGTAAGGTCATCTTTTACAACTGTGCCCACAAAATCCTTGGCCCCAATGACGTAGTCCATTAAGAGCAAGTTTTCTTGCTTGATCACGGATAACACAGTTTCGTTGTAGCGCATTCCTGGTGGTCGGAAAAGAACCATTCTTCGACCCGAAGCCTGTTCTACTGCCCGGCCGCATCGGTAGATTTGATCATAAATCTGTTCCCGAGTCATTGTATCGAGCCTAAGATGGTCGTATGTATGGTTGCCGATTTCGTGACCTTGATCAGCGATGAGCTTAACCAAATCGGGATTGCCCTCCACCTGCTTTCCAACAACGAAGAAAGTAGCAATCACACTTTTTTCTTTCAAAGTAGCTAAAAGGGATCGGCACGAAAGAGGATGGGGACCGTCATCAAAAGTAATGCAAACTTCCTTGCGGTCTCGAACTCCCTTGAACCAAATGCGCTTTTCTGGATCAAAGAGATCTTTGCCAGTTGCACGTTCAACCCAGTATGCGGGCGAAATTGATTGTCTGAATCCGCCTGCTTCACCACGAACTCGAAAGGCCTGGTAGCCGTAAATTGCAAGGCCAACAGAAACAATGCCGACGCACATTATTGTTGGCTTTGAATAGCGCATCTCT
>JAYVHY010000385.1:0-6156 GCA_043770615.1 Armatimonadota bacterium
ATGAAAAGTGTCGAAGTCTACTTGCGCCTAAAGAGTGCAAACGTAGAACTTGTCAGGAACGGAGCATTTCGGTTCACCGGCGAATCTTCTAAGTTGACCCTGAGACCTTTGTAAGTTCGCGATAAGTGAATATCTTTGCTCGATCTGTGCAAAGATATTTATGCGAGTCATTGGTGGTTTTGGGAGTTATCTTAAGGCGTCTTTGATCGGCGAAGATGGGTGTTTATGAAGTCGAAGCTTGTCCTTTCACTGACAATTTTTGTTGCCACCGCTGTCATGGCGACGTCCGTAGTCTATGCGGAGTCAGCCAAGAAACCGCTTAAGATATTTATCCTTGCTGGGCAATCGAATATGGAAGGTCACGCCAAGGCTTCGACCTTTGATGCCATGGCTTTGGATCCGCTGACGGCTCCGTTGTTAAAGGAGATGCGGTCACCAAGGGCTGCTGACAAAGTTTGGATTTCGTACCTCTTTGGAAATGACGTTATGGATCAGAGCGTCATCAAGAACGGAAAGCTGTCTATTGGATTTGGCGCTCAGAACGAGCCGACAAAAATTGGTCCGGAGTTCACGTTTGGGATTGCGATGCAACGGCTGACCAACGAACCAATCCTCATTATTAAGACCGCATGGGGCGGAAAGAGTTTGCACACTGACTTCCGACCGCCTAGTGCTGGACCGTATGTGATGAACCAATTCCAGTTGGAGAAGTACACGAAGCAGAGCAAAGACATTGCGGAGATGACAGCGGAAAAGGTGGCGGCGAGCGGTGTCAATTACCGTCTCATGACCGAATATGTGCGTAAGGTTCTATCTGATATTAAGCAGGTTTATCCGAACTATGATGCTAAACAAGGCTACGAACTGTCTGGTTTTGCCTGGTTACAAGGCTGGAATGACTTAGTTGACGGAGATGTTTATCCGGAACGTCAAAAGCCGGGTGGCTACGATAGTTACGCTACGTTGCTTGCCCAGTTCATTCGAGATGTTCGCAAGGATCTTGCCGCGCCTAAACTACCGTTTGTGATTGGAGTTATGGGGGTAAGTGGGGTGCAAGCAAAGCCCAACAGCATGACCTACTTTCGGGAGGCAATGGCGGCTCCCGCGAACCTTCCAGAATTTAAGGGAAATGTCGTTAATGTTCTGACCGAAAAGTTCTGGGACTCTCGATTGGAGGAGTTGGTGACCAGGTCTTTCAAAGTGGATCGCAAGCGCGATGAGCTTCAGAAGGACGCCAGCCTATCCCCTGTGCAAACGGCAGAAATGGTTGAGAAATACCGAGCAGAACTGTTTACCCCCGAAGAGCTAAAGTGGTTAACGGGTGCCTCGAATCGAGAGTATCACTATCTCGGAGCTGCAAAGATCCTTGGACCAATTGGCAAGGCGATGGCCGAGGCTTTAGTCGATCTCAGAAAAGTAAGAAAATATTGACAATTCTCTTTTCAGGAATAGGTTTCGCTAGCCAAGTTGGAAATAGGTCGGGTCGGGTTCATATTGCTGAACTGCTTTGATCCTTTCGATCATGGAGCCATCAGTAACCATGAGTTCGGTCATGCCGGCCATTGCTAGAACACGATCCTTGTGCATGAGAATCTCTAAGCCATGATCCTTATCCCATGCGGTTTGGAACTCGAAACCGACAAAGCCACATTCATCGAGGCCAGTGGTCGCTAAGGTAATTCCCACTAGTTTGTAAAAGCGGTCAATCTCGGTTGCTGGATTTGGAATCGCGCGCTGAATCATGTCCCAATGCTCTTGATTGGGAGCGCCGTCCGCTAATTCTTCTTCCATTTGGACAATCGCGCCTGCCTGGACTGAAACGAGTTTGCGGCGAAGAGCGGCTTCGACATTGGACGCATTTTTCACCAGGTAATCCCAGGCTTTCTCCTGTGGTTGGCTATTGACAGCATCCAATTCGAAGGTGAATACTGCGACCTGGTCGTCCCCGACTCGGCAAGAAGGGCAGGACGGTTCTAATGGATAAGATCTTGCCTTTCCAAGCTTGTAAGTGTGGAATTTTTCGTCGCAAGGCGCAAACTCGGCAATCGCGTTAACCAAGATTGGCTTCTTGGTCAGCCACATCCATCGAGAGTCTCCAAATTCAGGATCTTCTGTAAACCGGGCCAAAAAATCGCTCATATCTTTGTACCAGTCTGTAAAGAATAGCACCTCATTGATCGGTATGCTGTGCCCAACCTTTTGGTCTCGTTGAGAGTTTAGGAATGAAAACACTAGCTTTAATATTCGTCACCATGATGACAGTGCTGTCATCGCACGCCGTGGCGGCAGAGGACACGAAGACCGTGCGGGTTTTTATCTTCGCGGGTCAATCGAACATGGTTGGGTCTGACTCTCATGTCAAGGATATCAAACGGTTTCCGCCATTTGCTGGCTTGGAGATGCCTCATTCAAACGTGTTGTTCTCCTACAATATTGGGCGAGAAGACAAGATCACTTCCAATGGCTGGCAGGCACTGCAACCAGTTGACAACGTCGTTGGACCAGAACTCAGCTTTGCCCGGCGAGTTTCGCAAAAGATCAAGGCTCCCATCGCGATCATCAAGTGTGCCGCCGGGGGGACGACACTGGGCGGAGACTGGAACCCAGACCACCCAAGCGGATTCAAGCTCTACCCAATTGCCTTACAACTGATTCGAGATTCCCTCGCTGACCTGGACCGAAAGAAAATTGCTTATCGAGTCGAGGGCTTCATGTGGCATCAGGGCGAGAACGACATGTTTGACAATGTGTTTAAGCCGAACTACGGCAAGAACCTCAAGAACTTTCTTGCCACCTGGAGGCGCGATCTGAAGGCTCCTAAGCTGAAATTCTACATTGGCGAACTTTGCACGAAAACGGTTTGGGGCATGGACAACCGGGACAATATGTACGCCATTCGCGCTGGGCAGAAATCGGTGACCACTACCGATCCATTGGCGGAATACATCCCGACGTCTCATGACGGAGTCGAGATCGGCGGGGGTACTGGGTTGCACTATCACTATGGAACTCTGGGGCAGCTAGAGCATGGCGTGAACTACGCCGATGCCTACCTAAGAACCATCGGGAAGAAGACCACTATCGACCGTCCTTTGAAGTCGTGGCCCTACAAAAAATCCAGTTTGGTCAAGCTTTTCGTCATGGCTGGACACCGCAACATGGAGGGTGAACGCTCGTTCGTTCAAGACCTCAAGTTGTTGCCCGGTCAAGAGTTATTGGCAAAAGACAACGGCAAAATCGCGTTCAAATACGACATTGGAAATGGATTCAAAGTCTCAAAAGGTTGGGAGCCGTTGGGCCCGGCTGGTTTCTATGACACTTTTGGTCCCGAGTTGAGCTTTGGACGAACCTTACAAGCCAAGGTTGACGCCAATATAGCTATTGCTAAGTTCACAGATAGCGGTTCGCAGATGAACGACTGGACGCCAGAAGGAACTCAAACTAAAGACCGAAACCTTTACGCAAAGTTCATTGCCTTCATTCAACAGTCCATGAAAGAGCTTCAGGCTAAGGGGCACCAGGTTGAGCTAGCGGGAGTCTTTTACCATGTAGGCGAGAACGACATGACCTATGGGGCATACCGCCAGAATGCCGCCAAGTGGCTCCAATCCACGGTCGCAAAGAGTCGGCAGGATTTGGGGATTCCCTCGCTGAAGTGGTTTGTAAGCCAGCAGCCACCAACAGATGAGCAGGGGTTAAATAGAATTGATGTGACGGCGAACCTGGCTGCCCTCGCGACATCAGACCCGTTGTTCATTCATATCAAGGCGTTCAACCTTTCTCGTCAGCCTGAGCAGTTGGTGATCACGACGCAAGGAATTGTTCAATTGGGTGAATTGCTTGCGCGAGGATATCTGGAGCACAAGTAGCGGCAAAGTTTCCCTATCTAAAGGACAATGCGGAAGTTGAGATTGGAAAAAGGGGAAAATAAGGACATCAAGCGTCTTCTCCTTTTGCGAACTTTGTTTATTGTCCAATCGCTGATAATCGCAGCAACTATGTACGCCACCGAAACAACCAACTTGCGATGCGAATTTCAACCTGCTCCGCTTGGAATTGATGTTCTGCGCCCCCGCTTGGGCTGGATGATGGAAAATGGCTTTGTGTTTGCTCCGCGTGGCCATCGCCAGACCGCCTACCAAGTGCTGGTGTCCTCGTCAACAGAGCTACTGGCTCTCAATAAAGGCGATATGTGGGATAGCGGAAGGGTCACATCCGACCAAAGCATCGATGTTGAATACGCCGGCAAGCCGTTGAAGTCAGGAAAACGCTATAACTGGAAAGTTCGAGTCTGGGACAACACAATGAAACCCTCGGAATGGAGCAAGCCCGCTTTCTGGACGATGGGAATGTTGAAACCCGGGGATTGGTCGGCTAAATGGATAAGTAATTATTCGAGCCGTGACGGGAAGGTTTTGAGTGCTACATTTGAAACCCTTGACGGCAAGATTTCGGCTGATGTCACCGAGAAGCTCAATCAACTTATTCAAGCTGGCAACGGTGGACTAAAAGTCTCACGAGACGTCCTTGGAGACCCAGCTTACGGGAAGTTGAAGCAACTTCGGATGACGTATGTGTCAAAGGGTGTAACGAGGAACGTGGTCCTTCCCGAGGGTCAGGATCTTCCCTTTTCATCTTCGGGTTTGGGCAATGTCTCATCTTGGTTTCGGAAGGAATTCAAGCTCGCATCCAAGCCGAAATCAGCGATTTTGACGGTCAATACTCCGGGATACTTTGAGCTATATGTTAATGGCATGAAGGCGGGTTCCGATGTGCTAACCCCTGCCGTTTCTGATCTCAAAGTCCAAAATTTTTCGGTTGTCTATGATGTTTCACGGCTTTTGATCGTCGGAAAAAATTGTATTGGAATTTGGCAAGGCAACGGTTGGTCGGATTCGACGGCTCTGCGTGCTCAACTTGATGCGATCGTGGCGGGCAAACCGTTGACCATTGGAACGGACAAAACTTGGCTAAGCCGCCCCAGCAGCATTGAGCGGATCGGCGGTCGCACCTGGAACGACTTTGGTGGAGAACGATTTGATGCCAGAGCGCACCTTTCCAATTGGAATTCTCCGGGGATCTCGCCGGAAGGGTGGAAGGATTGTATCGAGATACCGGGACCCGCGGCGAAGACGATGAATCAGCCTTGCCCAACCAACACTATCGGCAAAGCGATTTCTGCCGTATCCGTGAAGGCGCTTGGCGAGGGCAGGTACGAAATCGACTTCGGAACGAACCTAACTGGCTGGCTCAGGTTACGCATGCCCAAGCTGCCGACCGGACACAAGGTGACCATGCATTTTGCAGACCGAGCCTTCCGCAATGAGGTGCAACCCTCACCCATTGGCAACATCAGCGTTAGCCAGGGGAGCGTGGTTTCCTTCCCGAACATGAGCGGCAGGAAGGATTCTTTCCAAACTTACAAGCAGATGAGTGAATTCATCTCGGGGGGTAAGGAAGGAGAGGTTTTTCAAAACAAGTTTAACTATGCTGGCTTCCGTCATGTGATTGTTGAGGGCTTACCGAAAACCCCAACCAAGGAAGATGCCATTGCCTATCTCGTCGAGAGCGACCTGGGCACGGCGGGTTCTTTCGATTGTTCGGATGATCTTATCAATCGCATTCACAAGCTCAATCAGTGGACTCTTCGTTGCCTGAATCTTGGCGGATATATGGTGGATTGCCCAACGCGAGAACGTATGGGATACGGCGGGGACGGGCAAACGTCGCTCGTTGGGATGATGATGAATTTCAACTCGGCTGGGTTTTACGAAAAATGGGCGCAAGACTGGCGACAGGCTCAGAATCCGGCTGACGGTTCGTTGCCAAACGTCGCTCCATGGGGTGGAGGCGGAGGCGGTCCGCCTTGGCCGGGGCTTACTTCAGCTTTGCCTTGGCAACACTTTCTTCATTACGGAAGTACTCGTATCCTCGAAGAAAATTATTCGACCGCACGACGATACGTCGAGTATTTGGACTCTCGGGCAAAGGATGAAGTTCTTCTGGCTTGGGGAGAAGGGTTTGACTTCTTGGGTGATTGGGTGCCTCCATACCGAGGAATGGACAGCAACAATTGGCCATCCAAACAAGCCACCGAGGTGGTCAACAATTGTTACCGGGTTTACCTATGGCAAATGATCGCGAACATGGCAAAGG
>JAYVHY010000386.1:0-2809 GCA_043770615.1 Armatimonadota bacterium
TGAAGGAAAGGGCATCGTATTCGGCCTGGGGCATTCGATGATTTTCTTCTTTGTCGGCTTTGATCTTCTTAACCATTGCCTTAACTTTGGCGAGACCGTAAACCGGTTCGGAAATCGCCTCACGATATTCGCGATACTTTATGCTGGCAGGGCTCAGCTTTGGAATCTGGTCGTCTTGAGCGAACAGAGTAGGGACCACACTAAAAACAAGCAAAAGAGAGATAAATTTCTTCATTGTGAAACTCCGGTCTAGCGTATTCGATATCTGGCAATCTGTCAAGGTGATTTGCCGATTTACCCATGAAGCTGTGTTATGCTCTAATTGATCATTAGCATGACCGAAATTGAAGGGGCAAACAACAGTAAGTGTCGGCGGAAATTTTCGCTGATATTCCCGATCCTGAGTGCGGGTATTGCTGGGCTCGCGGTTTCGTTCCCCGGCACAGCGCAACTTCCTCAAGCTACACCAGATCAAACGGTTTTCTTTGAAGCGAAGATTCGTCCGGTTTTGGCGGAGAACTGCTATTCCTGCCACGGAAGTGCATCGCAAAATGGTGGGTTGCGCCTCGATAATTCGGCTGGAATTTTGAAGGGCGGAAGTTCGGGAATTGCATTGATTTCCAAAGATCCTGGCAAGAGCCATTTGCTTGTCGCAGTTCATCAAACGGGTTCGTTGAAGATGCCTCCCGGCAAAAAGTTAAAGGCCGAGGAGATTGCGAACTTAGAAACTTGGATCGGAATGGGGGCACCTTGGCCGGCTGAGTTAACCGCACCGAAGGCACAACTTTGGTCGCTCAAACCCGTGATTAAGGTGCCTGTTCCTAAGGTGACTAATTCAAAGTGGGTTCGAAATCCGATCGACAACTTCATTGTTTCTAAGCTCGAATCCCAAAAGCTAACGCCTGCGAGTGAGGCCGACCGGAGAACACTTATTCGACGAGTGACTTACGATCTTATTGGCTTGCCGCCAAGTTCGAAGGAAGTTGAAGAGTTCCTTGCGGATAAATCGCCTGACGCCTACGAAAAAGTTGTCAGTCGACTGCTTGCATCTCCTCAGTATGGTGAGCGTTGGGCTCGCCAGTGGCTTGATGTGGCCAGGTATGCCGATACGAAGGGATATGTCTTCGAGGAGGATCGTAACTATCCCAATGCGTACACATATCGTGATTGGGTCATCGATGCTTTGAACCGTGACCTGCCTTATGACCAGTTTGTGACTCAGCAACTTGCGGCTGATTGTTTGCCAGAAATTCAAAATGGCGACAATAAGAAGCCCTTGGCGGCTCTCGGGTTTCTCAATATCGGTCGCCGATTCCTCAACAGTCAGCCAGACATTATTGATGATCGGATTGATGTTACGATGCGAGGATTTCAGGGATTCACGGTGGCTTGCGCGCGATGCCATGATCATAAATTTGATCCAATTCCCACTCAGGACTACTACTCTCTTTATGGTGTTTTTGCCTCCACTTCCGAAGCGAAAGCTCCCATTTCAGACAAATCTATTCGAGAGCCATGGCAAGTTTTTGACCAAAAGGAAACATCGACGGTTGAGGCCTTGAAATCCCACGTTATGCTTCAAGTTAGCAAACTCCGCACGATGCTTACTTCGCCCAACCTTAGTAAGAAGCTGAGTGACGGGGTTAAGCAGGCTCTTCAGGCTGTTCGTCCGGAAGTTGTGCCGGAGGGCGTGAATCTATCTGTCCTTGCTGATGCATTTGATCCCGTCGATAAGGCAAAAATGGTTGCGCTTCAAGCTGAATTGGAGAATTTGAGAAAGGCTGCACCGACGACTCCTGAGTTCGCCATGGCGATGCAAGACAATCCTAACCCGAGTGACGGGGTAGTTTTTAAGCGCGGAAACCCGGGTAGCCCGGGTGAGGTTGCGCCAAGAAGATTTTTGCTTGCCCTTTCTAAACCGGGTGAGGATCGGTCTCTTTGGAAAAAAGGGAGTGGCAGGCTACAGCTCGCTCATTCGATTACTTCGAAAGATAATCCGTTAACTGCACGAGTGTTTGTGAACCGGGTTTGGCAAGGGCACTTTGGGGCTGGCCTTGTGCGGACACCGTCTGACTTTGGTTTTCAGGGTGATCGTCCGACGCATCCTGAGTTGCTGGATTATTTGGCTTCAACTTTTATGGAAGGCGGATGGTCGGTTAAGAAACTCCATCAGTTAATTGTTTCTTCAGCCACTTATCGCCAATCGAGTACGGCTTTGGCAGCCACCTTTAACGCTGATCCAGAAAACCGATATCTGAGCCATATGAATCGGAGACGACTTGACCTTGAGCAATTGAGGGATTCGGTCTTCCTTGCGGCTGGACGTTTAGATCAAAGTAAAGTTGGAGGCAAATCGGTCGATCTTTGGAGTGCGCCTTATACACCTAGGCGAGCGCTTTACGGATTTGTTGAACGGCAGAACTTACCGGGCATTTTCCGGACCTTTGATTTTGCTTCCCCAGACAGCACAAGTGCGAGACGCTTTTTGACAACCGTTCCTCAGCAGGCTTTGTTCTTTATGAATTCACCGCTGAGCATCGAGCAAGCCAAGATTGCTACCGCAAGACCGGAACTGGTTGGAGCCTCGGATGATACTCAAAGGATTAGGCGCCTTTACCAACTACTCTTTGCTCGCCAGCCAGATGCTTCGGAGATAACGGCTGGATTGGGATACTTGAAGCCTGGAAGCCAATCGAAAGTAGCTGCTCCACAAAGCGAATGGCGATATGGTTTTGGTGAATATGATGGGACGACTAAAAAGACTTCCTCGTTCACTCCCCTTTCCTATTTCGGTGAGAATAGCTACCGA
>JAYVHY010000387.1:0-2807 GCA_043770615.1 Armatimonadota bacterium
CAAACCGAGCTTCAACAGACCTATGGTCAGCTAGATGTCGATGCCATGTGCTCGAATGAACCGGGAAAGAATGAAGTGGAAGCCCATGGCTTTCATGAATCTGGGGCGATTGAAATCAATCCGGTCTTGCTGCGGGACAAGCTTGGCGGTCGATGGCTAACTGCCGAAGAATACAAGATGGGCGATGTACTCATCTTTGGAATGGATACAGTTCACGCCAGCCTGGATAATCAAACCGACTTCATTCGCCTATCGACCGACACCCGGTACCAAAGAGCATCTGACCCGGTTGATCACCGCTGGGTCGGAGATGCACTCGGACACCAGTCGGAGAAGCGAGAAACAATCTGCTAACCGGTCATCATGGTCCTTTTACGATCACCGAAGCGTGAGGTCTTGCAAGTTTTGTCCATTTTCCGTCGACTACTTTGAGGGTGGTTGATTCGCCATTGAGGGTCAACTTTGCCAACAGGAAATTGCCTTTTTCATAGTTAAACGTTTTGCCATCATCCTCGTAGACGTGCCCAACGTATGGGCCTTCACCATAGCATCGGAAGCTGTACGCGCCACCAACGGTTGCCTTGAGGCTTGGTTGGTTGGTCGGAATAAATGTTCCACCCCGAACGTAGAGGGGAATCTCGTTGAGCTTGGGTGAAATGGTTATTGGTTCATTGGATCCGACCAGTTGCCCTGAACTGTAGTCGTACCACTTCCCTTTTGGTAGCCTGACTTTGCGGGATTTTTGGCCGGCAAACATGGGAGCAAAGAGCAAGTTATCGCCCAGCATGTATTGATCGGTTTCTTGTCCACCATCCACCAACGACATTGGCCTTACCGGCGGAACACCATCGAGGTTGCCCTGAGCGAACGCAGTATAGATATAGGGAGCCAGTGACTCGCGGAGCATCATCGCTTCACGAATCTCGTTTTCAACTTTCGGATAGCTCCAAGGCTTCTTCCCGCTGTCCCAGGCATTGAGCTGTGCAATGGGCGATAGGCAAGCTGACTGCATTCTTCTCACCCATTCTTCGTCGGTATCGGCACTTCGAATTTCGGCACACCAAGTGACACCGGCGAGAGAGCTGTTGGTGAGGGCGGTTACATATTGGTGATGATCGTAGGTATCGCTGTAGATTGCAAATGGGAATCGGGTTGCAGAACCGTTGGAACCTCGAACTAAGCCGTACGTTCGCTCGCCCTTGGTTCTGAACATCTGGTCGAGAGTCTTCTGCCAAAGGACTCCATAGATCTGCCTCATTTGCAGACCATCTAAGCCTGACGGGAAGGTTGCGTGGTCGGGCCAAAGCCAAAAATCGAACCCGTCTACTTCGTCAATCTTGTATCCGCTGACCCCAAGATCGAGGTGATGCTCACGATGGAAGTCTTTGACGACCTTGGCGGCAGTTGGAGAATAGATATCGGGTACGGCACCTAACCAAACAGTATGCGATCCGAACTCGCTTCCGAGCTTACGGAAGAAGTCGGTTTTCGGTGCAACATACGGATTCTCCCAAAGATTGACGTGAACGCCTTGCTTCGTCATGGCATTCACGAAACCGGCCGCGTCTGGGAATCGCTCGGGGCTCCATTCCATTGAGCCGGGATACGATCGGGATTGCCAACCTGGCTCAAGCCCAATCACATCGAGGGGAAAACCACGCTTCTCGAACTCTTGCACTTCGGAAAGAACTTGTTGAGCGGTTGCCAATGATGGAGTCCGATGCCAAAAGCCAATCGCCCACATGGGTGGCATTGCTCCGCCACCACAATACAACGTGTAGCGCTGAAGCGCTTCCATCGCTGACGAGCCGGCAAAGATCGACACTTCTAATCCTGGTGCCTGAACGCTGGCTTCGACACAACCACTATCCGGTTGAGCGTCCCACTTGCGATCGGTATTGCGGTCCCTAAAACCAGGAATCTTAGGATCGTTGAGTTGGTTCCCGACTCCGGCATAGACATTGAACGGTCGAGATGTGTTGAAGAAGACCGCATATCCCAGACTGCTTACGTACATCGGGGTTGGGGCGTGAAGTCGATCGCTGCCTTCGGCGTAGTGATCAACTTGGAGGTGATAGACATTGCCTCGCCGGTTCATGCCCGACATTTGGAGCCCAAGACCGTAAATCTTCTCGCCTGGCTGGAGGGGAATTTGGACGGTTGCGTAGTCCTTGGATTTTCCAACCTTAATGTCGGACAGTTCAAATGGTAACTTTGAATTCAACAGCTTTGCTATCCGGTCGGCTTTGGGTTTTGACTCGGAAGCTTGGGTCAACGTAGGCACATCCTTCTTGCCAATTTGGGTGGTCCAGACGCCGGGCAAGTCATTTTTCCACGTAGGAACCGATGCAATGCCAAGTACGCCGGCGGAAAGTACAGTTAATTCTAACAACATAGGTGGCTCAATTTTCATTGAACTCTACCTCTCAGCACGTACAGAGTTGTTGAGAAACCCTCAACAACCACGATCAATTCTGAATTTGTTGGGTTTAGGCAGCCAACCCTGCGAAAATTACGGAGGGAGTCCACCTTTGAAACCCTTGAGGTAATTTGAGTCAAATGGTCAATATTCTTGCTGCGGTACTGTTGGCAGGGCCAACTCACTTTGCCATTGTCGGCGACTTCGGAAAGGACGGTGTTCCGGAAGCCAACGTTGCGGCAATGATCGCGGGCTGGAATCCGGACTTCATTGTCACCACCGGAGACAACAACTACGAAACCGGGGCGGCATCGACGATCGACGCTAACATCGGTAAGTACTATCACCCATTCATTTACAACTACACCGGTTCTTTCGGGGCCGGATC
>JAYVHY010000388.1:0-2797 GCA_043770615.1 Armatimonadota bacterium
GAGCCGAGGACAACATCAAAGTCCTCCAGGCACTTCGCAAACCCAACCGGATCATTTCGGTGCCCAAAGAGCATGTCGGTGTCTTCAAAATTAGCAAAAATAAACCTGGCGTCAGATTGAAGGGCTTTTGCGAGAACCTTGGTGTGTTCCGCATTAGACTGGGTCCGTTTGACGGGTCGGAAACCTCGACCATCGAAGAGCTCCGGCACGACCCCAATCCCAAAAACGTCCCCAATATCATCAACCAGGTTTTGAACAGGAATAACGGGAAAGTCCTTTCGCTTCTCAGTCCGCCTAAATCCAGGGTTTGCTGAACCATCAAAAGGACGTGCGATAACTCTCTGTACATTGTTTGGCTCCACGCAAATCTCCCTGGCTATCCGACAGAAATCATACAACTGATCAATCGGAATAACATCTTCGTGACACGCGATCTGAAACACGCTATCCGCACTCGTGTACAAAATGGGGCTTCCGGTTCGAATGTGCTCATCCCCAAGTTTGGCAATGACCGCGGTTCCGCTTGCCGCTTTGTTTCCGATGACCTTTCGACCAATTCGTGACTCAAATTCCTGAACCAATTCCAAAGGAAATCCCTGAGGATATGTTGGAAATGCTTTGTGGGTGATGATTCCCATCATTTCCCAATGTCCAGTTACCGAATCCTTCCCCATAGACTGAGGCAAAACTCGACCATATTGAACATGAAATCCTTCAAGTCCAACTGGAAAGCCAACACCAGCACATCCAAAATAGCCCGCTCCTATTAGGTTGGGTGCATCGACGCTTCCGACTTGGTTCCAAACGTTAAGCAGTGTGTTGTCACTTGCATTATCGTGAAACAGCTCGTGGTCCGGCGTGGAACCCGCCCCACACCCGTCCAAAACGATAACTATTGCTCGCCTCATTGATTTCTCCATGCTTCGTAAAAAGCGGCTCGGGCACTTTCAGCTTTAGCGCAGATGTCGCCCAAGCCAGTTACGTTGAGGTGCCCCATCTTTCGCCCAACAATTGCGTCCCGCTTGCCATACCAGTGAAATCTCGCTTCTAAGAATTCTTTTGATACAGTTTCAAGTGCTTGCGAAAAGTCTTTTGCCCCTTCAACTCCAAGGATATTCGCCATGCAAGTATCCGTCCCCGATTCAACTCGCGTGAACCAACCAAGCACGCTCAGTACATGAGCCTCAAACTGTGACATCCCGCCCCAATCGAGGGTGTAGTGTCCTGTGTTATGGGGTCGAGGCGCAATCTCATTGACCGAAATTCTTCCGCTGGTCTCTAAGAAGAGTTCGACGCCAAACAATCCAACTCCATTGATTGCTTTAACGGCATCAATCGCAATTGCCTGAGCATTTTTGGCTATTTCGGGAGACTTGCATGGATACACAAGGTCGCATACATAGTTCTTTTGGCGGGTGATAACGGTTGGAAATGTGTCGGATTTACCATCTTGCCGAGCCACAACCATGACCGCGATCTCGTCGCTAAACGAAACTAACTCCTCAGCAAGCCACTCCCCCGATTCCCAAAGAGGTTTGAGCTCGTCGTATTCTGCCTGGGTATTCACGTACCGAGTTCCTTTTCCGTCGTATCCGCCGTAACGAGCTTTCAGAACACACGGGAAGCCGAGCACAGCTGCTTCTTCGGCGGGAACCGCTTTTGGTGAAGGAACTCCCGATCGATCATACGCCTGGCGCTGAAGGAGTTTGTCTTGAACCGTTCGAAGGGTATCGATTCCTGGAATTACATTCGACCGCGAAAAACCGGCGATCCGGCAAGCCTCTTCAAGTGTGCCCGCTCGAATAAATTCGTTTTCAAAAGTTACGAATTCGCAATCTTGCATGACCGAAGCAATGTCAGTTGCGTCATGAATCGAGCCAAAAATTGCTGGTCCAACCTGAGCCGCAGGGGAATTTTCGTCTTTGTCGAGCGAAACAACCGATACTCCCATCCTTTGGGCGGCCATAACCGACATGCGGGCAAGCTGCCCACCTCCCAAAATCCCCAATTTGTACTTCGCCACTAGTGATAATGGTGACAGATTAGCGTACAACTTGGCTCGGGTCGTAGCTCAATTGAGTGGCGCCGGCTAAATCCCGTTCCCGAATGACGCCGATGAGTTCAGTTTCCGCAACAAAAATGGGCTCTTCAATAAGAAGGTCAGATGCTATTCCAAAGACAGCATCAAACGTTGTGGCATCTGGATTGGTAAAGTTGAGGCTCAGTTGAGTCATATTTCTGCTCTTGAGTTCAAAACCAAGTGCACGAAGTCCGATTAGCTCGGTCCGTCCTCGGTCCCGCTGAAACCGAAGTTCCTTTGCGGTAGCCCGAACTGCCTTAATGTCGTCAGTAGCTAAATTTAAGTTGGCTGCCAACAGAAAGTCCCGAACTCCGACAATAGTCGTTCCGAATTGACGATGCTCAAGGCTCCCAAAATCCGGTAGCTGCTCGGTGTGTCCAACTTGCCCGCGCAAATAGGGCAGTCTATGTTCCATTCCGGGTGATGCTGACTTTTCATAAAGGTGAACCGGAATTTCAAACCGAAACGAGAAATCAGCCGCCCACTGGTTTGTAGCTGAAATCAGCTCTCTCTCGAACCCATCAAGCAGAACGAACGGTGCGACATCCAAAGCGCCAACCCTCGGATGAACCCCACGTTGAAACTCCAAATTGATATTCGGCAATAAGTGAATGGCGACCAAATTCATTGCCTCAAACACATCGTCTTGACGTCCCGAAAACGCCGTCACCGTTCTTTGGTGATCAACATCACCTTGAACATAGTGAATTTGGAGGG
>JAYVHY010000389.1:0-2791 GCA_043770615.1 Armatimonadota bacterium
CCCGCGCCAACCGAATTGGCAGCGGAGACGGAATTCTCAATCCTAACCCCACGACCATCAACAACGTAGTCCGAGGCGTAATCTATCGGATTTTTAGGTTGCTCCTGAAGTGCTGCCGGTTGTGGCGGGGGAGGTGCAACCGCACCAAGCGGATCGTTTGCCGTTGCCGCGACTCCAATGGATTGCACATTCAAGCCTCGCTTCAAGAGATCTCCCATTGCCGCGTCGAGCGACGTTCCAAAGACGAACCCATTGATAGATTCTCCATCCTGTCTTAATGCTTGATATTGAAACGTTGGCATGACTCTCTATTATTGGACGTTGTTGAGCATCCTTACCATGTTGCTTGCATACATATAGTAAAGAAAACCTACCAGAACCGCCGTAAATATTCCCATGATCGCAAGAGTGGTTAGGTTCGCTACAACTTTTAATCTGGTCGTTTTCACCTGAAAACTATCGCTCTCGGCTCGGGCAATGGTGCTTAAAGCACCAGGCGTATTGCCGACGAGCTCACCGTTTTGAACAATATGCACATATTCCGGTGATAGTAATCCGCTTCTCTGAAGCATCGATCCAAGTGGTTCATTTTCACGGGTTAAGCCAATGGCGTTCAGCGCTTGCTCCCGCATCACAAGATTTGGAATGCTCGATGCGGCTATGTGTACCGCTGACGCTGGCGATGCCCCGCCCTTGAGCATGGCGGACATAGCCCAAGAAAACCGCTCGATTGCTTCCGATTTAGCTCGGCTCTGACCAGTTGGCACCATAAGACCAGCTCGATGTCGAAATTTGCGAAAGGGATACTTATGAAGGATGATTATTGCGGCTGCAAAGCCAACCGCTATAAGAGTGCCCAACAAAAATTCATGTGGCAAACGGGTCTTGACTTCCGCAATTAAAGTGCCCCACTTGTCTAATTGGCCATCAGCATCAAACTGCTTTTGAATAGTTTGTTGAGATGCTTTTTGGAGACCAATCCCTCCGACACCACACAGGATGAGGATTGGAAACATGAAGAAAAAGTATCCGAGAGTCAATCGAAAAGCATTTGCACGATCGGCTTGGAGGGCAAGAACATCAAATGCTTCTGGCATCTGCCCGCTTTGCTCTCCGGCCCTAACCGTCGCAACTTGATCGGGCGAAAACAGCATTGGTCGCCGCTCCATCGAAGCCGACATAGCCATACCGCCCGCCGTCTCTTGCTCCATTTCGCCAAATGCTGCCCGAAGTTTTGGCGGCATTTTTGCACTTGCGTGCTGAATCATTTGACTCGATGAAAAACCCGATTTCGTAAAGCTACTGAACTGGTGAAAGAGAAAGTACCTTTGTTTGTTGGTCAGCTCTGGTGTTTTAAGCGTTTGGGGTCCAACAGCTAAACCAGGTGTTCGGACTTGAGGCTGAATCGGTCTTTGTTCAAGAGAATTGCCAGGCTTTTGCGATTGAATTTGAGGTGGCACCGCAACTTGCGCCGGCTGAGTTCCGACGCTCACGGGGCGAAGACCCTTTTGCCTCAGAATTGCGTCAAGCTCTTGAACACTGTTAGCCTGAAAAGTTCCGCGAATGGTCTTACCGTTCGAATCGATTGCTTCAAATGGCAGGAACGGCATTAACCAAATCATACATGAGATAGGGTAAGAATCTGGGATGCTTCGAGCGTTAAATGCTGGTGCCATCAACGTTTCCATCAAAAATCTTACAGAAGGAATTGAAGGTTGTAAGATCGGAGGCTTTGATTGTCTTGCCATCTCTCCCGGCCTCATTGCCGATCAGTCGGCGGAAGAAGTCACCGAGGAGTTGTTTGAGGCTATGGTTGCTCCTGGAGCTTGGGGCATTCCTTTCAATTGGCGTGGCCCTCAGGAAGAATTCAATACTGGCCTCGAGGCAATGAAGGCTCAGATCATCAAAATGCACGATATTGACGTCAAACGCTGTGCGACTTGGATCATGCCAGGTTCAAATGAGCTCAATCTAGAGCAGAACGCTGAATACCACCGATCTCGGCTAACCCCGATTGCCAATTTGCTGGAAGACTATGGGATGATCCTGGGCTTAGAATTCGTTGGTCCAAAAACAACTCGGGACCAATTTTAACATCCCTTCTACCACAATTTGAACCAAATGTACGGCTTTGCCCAAACGGTTGGCGCTAATGTTGGGTTGCTCGTCGATGTTTGGCATATGTTCACCAGCGGCAGCACCAACGAGGACTTGGCAAATATTCCGGCATCGAAGATTGCGCTAGTTCATATTAACGATGCTCCAGCAGGAGTCCCGGTAAACGAACAACAAGACCACATTCGCTGTTTGCCGTGCGAAACCGGGGTGATCGATATTGCCGGGTTTATGAATACGCTCAGAAAAATTGGCTATCAAGGTCCGGTAGAAGCAGAACCATTTGACTCGACTCTCAAGGATTTGCCGCTCGATATTGATCGACTTGAGAAAGCTGGTCGAGCCGTCGCCAAGGCTTTCAGGGCATAAAAAAGCTGGCAACCGGAAATCGCTTCCCAATTGCCAGCCCACTGTATTTTAGTCTTAGCCTAGCGGTACGAAGTCCACATACTGTTCATCCGAGTCGTTTGCCCAGAAGAGAAGGTATTCATACAACTATCATCCGTGTAATCCATGAAGTTGGTGATCGGATCTAAACCTGCCTTCGAAGGACATGAATCCCGTCCTGTCGGACAACCAAAGGCTGCAGACTTTTCGGCCGGAGTGTCGCTAACTGCATCGCCAGTTCCGTTGCAACCGCCTTGGAACGTATGATACAAGCCCATCCAGTGACCGA
>JAYVHY010000390.1:0-14414 GCA_043770615.1 Armatimonadota bacterium
CTCAACGAAGAAGATTGGGATTGGAAAGGCGCCGCCGTCCGATGGCACGACAAAACTCGAAAGGGATACGATGTGTTTACAGGCCTAGTCGAACTCCACTATCCGAAGAGCGAAACCCTCGAAGATTGGACATACTACTCCCAGCTCAACCAGCGCGACGCGCTACGAATGGGAGTCGAGCATTTCCGTCGCTCGGCTGGTTGCCGAGGTTCGCTGATCTGGCAACTCAACGACATCTGGCCAGTCCAAAGCTGGGCAGTTATCGACAGTAGCGGACGTTACAAGGCTGCCGCACATGAAATCGCCCGGCGACTCTATACGCAACGCCTTTATTCCTTCGAACGAGTGAAAGAGAAGATCCTCGTTCACTATGTCGACGATCGAGTTGAGGGCGACGAAGAGTCCCTGCTGTTCATGGTGACTGCAACAAACCTTTCGACTGGCGAAGAACTCCAAGAGTGGGAAATCCGTTTCGAAGGCTCACCTGGAGAGCGAAAAGTTATCGGCGAAATCGACCTGACTGGACTGTCCGTTCCCGACACCTTGATCTTTGGTTGGGGACCCTACGGCGACGCTTGGCACCTTTTGGGCGAACCGAAGGAGATGAACTATGCCACGCCAACGACGATCTTGGGTAGCAATAATCTGGAACATCAGACATTCGATGAACCGTTCGAGGGCGATCGATTCTCGATCAAGATCGATCAGCCAGTGGTGGATCTCATGCTGACGGTTGATGGCGACACCGGAGTGTTTATCGACAACTTCCTTACCTTTGATGAAGCTGGGGTGTACGAAATTGTCGTGAATCACCCGATCACGCATTTCGAGGCAAGATCTTTGGCGGGCGAACACGCGACGAGGTTGACTCGCTCACCGTTGTAGGTGTTTGATCTGGGTTCTAAAGGTATCGAGGGTTCAACTCACGAAACCTTTAGAGTCCAGAATAAGCCTCAATTCAGATTGCCAGACAAAATCGCTTCAACATCCATTTGTCCGGGAAGGACGCGGATAATTTCGAGCGGAATATCAACCTGATAGACAATTAAGTAGCCGTAAATACTCCAGAACTTTGTTGGCATCGGAAAAAGGTCCTCACGATAGTGCCCTGCTTCCGGATTGTCACCAAGGAATCTTATTCCCTCGAAAATTGCAAAAACCACTTTATCCGCAACTTCAATATGCGAACTTTGATCGAAAACGCTGATCCAAATATTTTCAATATCCGACGACGCGGAGTCCGAAAGGCGAAAAGTTGCTCTAGTCATGCACCTTTTCGTCGAGTCTTCGTTTCGAAAGCCTTTCGACTACGTTCCAAAGTTCGTTGAGTCAATTCTTCGATGGTTCCTTCGACTGCCCGACCATGACTGAGGTCATCTAATCCCGCTTGTATCCTCTGTCGAATTTCGTCCAGCTGAAGATTCTTCATGTTCTCATGGTCTTGCATGATTCTAAGAGCCTCGCGTACAACCTCACTGGCAGAGTTATAGCGACCCGATTTGACCTTTAAGTGTACAAAGTTATCAAGTTCCGGCGTTAGCGATACATTCATTTGTGTTCCTAAAACCAATTGTATCAAAATTGTCAAGGATTGACAATCTTTGACAGCAATTTTTTCTTGCACTTATCGTAGACTCATCCGATGCTGGCGCTTGTCTTCCACTCCTCAGCCCCTCGCCGAAGGCGAATACCTCGTTGGACAGAGACGTCGGTGAAACAAGTCAATAGAAGAATCGAAATCGCTTGTTGAACCGGGGAGCAACGGAGTTGGCTTATCGAATGAGCGAAGCGAATAAAATTTAGCTCTTCGCCGAAAGCCGAATGCTGACGACTAACGGCTGTTATGTCGTAAACTCGCCACATGTTGGCGCTTGTCCTTCTTGCTTCCCAAAAGACCTCAATTACGTTTGTCAAAACGCCACCGTTAACCGGCGAGCACAAGTTTAACGTTAGCAACCGAGCACCGCTAGCCCCAATTCCCTTGCTAAAGCTCCCGGTCGGAGCAGTTCAAGCCAACGGCTGGCTCGGCGAATACCTCAAGCGGCAGCGATCAGGCATGACTGGTCAGCTCCCCAAAATCAGCCAATGGCTGAAAAAAGACGGCAACGCATGGCTCAATAAAGACGGCGACGGCAAAGCCGGATGGGAGGAAGTCCCATACTGGCTCAAGGGCTACATCAGCCTCGCCTATCAACTCAAAGATAAAGCGATGATCGAAGAAGCCCAAGGCTGGATCGAAGCTGCCCTCGCCAGTCAACGGCCTAATGGAGACTTCGGCCCAATCCAGATGATCGACAAGAATTCTCGCGACTTCTGGGGCAACATGCTGATGCTTAGCTGTCTTCGCACCTATTACGAAGCCACCGGGGATCAGCGCGTTATCATCATGATGCGGAAGTACTTCGCCTTCCAAAACACCATTCCCGATAAAGACTTCCTGACTGGATACTGGCAAGATGCCCGTGGTGGTGACAACCTCGCTAGCATCTATTGGCTCTATAACATGACCGGCGATCCCATGCTGCTCAAGCTTGCCGAAAAGAATCATCGATGCACGATGAATTGGTCGATGAAGGGCACCCTGCCCGATTGGCACAACGTCAATGTTGCCCAATCGTTCGATGAGCCCGGAATTTACTTTCAGCAAAGCAAAAATCCCGCGAACCTCAAATCTGCCTATGCAAACTTCGATACCATTCGGAACCTCTACGGGCAGGTTCCCGGCGGCATGTTTGGTGGCGACGAGAACTCAAGAAAAGGATATTCCGACCCTCGCCAAGCGGTCGAAACGTGCGGAATGGTCGAGCAGATGCTCTCCGATGAAGAGCTCCTCACGATCACCGGCGACATCAAATGGGCGGACCACTGCGAGAACGTTGCGTTCAACACTTACCCCGCTGCGGTCACTCCCGACTTTACCGCGCTACGGTACCTAACCAGCCCTAACATGGCGACTTCGGATGCCGACAACCATGCGCCGGGGTTCCAAAATGGCGGACCGATGACCGCCTTCAATCCGCTCAGTCATCGCTGCTGTCAACATAATCACACCCAAGGTTGGCCGTACTTCAGCGAACACCTCTGGATGGCTTCGATGGACGACGGTTTGGTTGCCACACTCTATAGTGCTTCCACCGTAACTGCAAAAGTCGGAAGTGGTGCCAAAGTTACAATCAAGGAAACTTCGAACTACCCGTTTGACGACGTGATCAAGTTTAGTGTCAACCCGGGCAAGGTTCCCAATCACTTCCCAATCTATCTTCGTTTGCCTCAATGGTGCGATAATCCATCGCTGACTATCAACGGAACCGGGGCCGCGTGGTCAGACAACAAGTTGGGATATGTTCGAATTGATAGAACTTGGAAAGCGGGAGATACATTCAAATTGAAGCTTCCTATGAACTTGAATGCGACCAAGTGGACGGCTAACAAGGACAGTGTAAGTATTAACTACGGCCCGCTCACATTCTCTCTTGATCTCAACGAGCAAGTCACCAAACTTGATAGTGTGAAGACCGTCTTGGGTGATTCTCAATGGCAGAGCGACCTTGACACCAAGAAGTGGTCTGCCTACCAGTACATGCCTCAGTCGCCATGGAACGTGGCTCTTGCGTCTGACCCCACGAAGTCTCTTCGGGAGATCCAAATAGTAAGGCGGCCCTGGCCGAAGTCTGGCTTTCCGTTCACTCCACAAGACGTTCCCCTGGTCATGATAGCGAAAGGGGCTGCCTTGCCCGAATGGAGGATTGACCGAACCGGTCTGGTCTCGCCTCTCCAAGCAAGCCCAACTCAAACCGCCGAGGCAGTGAAACCAATCAAGCTGATCCCAATGGGAGCCGCCCGAATCCGAATTACCGCATTCCCGTGGCTTGCTCCAAACGGCAAAAAGTGGACGTCCCCACCAAAACCGAACCGACACTCACCAACCTCTTCCCACGTCTTCGGTGGAGATACGGTGGATGCCTTGTGCGACAATATTCTTCCTCAGTCTTCCGATGACGACGGGATTCCTCGCATGACTTGGTGGGATCATAAAGGCACTAACGAATGGGTGGAATATACGTTTGCAAAGCCGATGACTGTGAAAGAGCTGGGAGTCTATTGGTTTGATGACACGGGGCACGGCGGGTGCCGAGTTCCAAAATCTTGGCGAGTCATGGGCAAAGTCGGTGATCAGTGGATTCCGATTCCTACGATCACCGAACCAGGAGTACTCAAAAACCAATTCAATTCTGTTCAGATCGGACCCATCCAGGTCACGGGTCTTCGTCTCCAAGTCCAACTTCAACCCAATTTCTCTGGCGGCATCTTAGAATGGCGAGTTCAGTAAATAAGCCTAGAGTTTTTCGTATATACTTTGTATAAACAAGATGAATATTCAAGTTGGTAAATGGGGCAACAGCTACGCAATTCGAATTCCAAGTCTGTTGGCCAAGGAAATGGGACTGAAAGACGAAACCGAGTTAGATCTTCAAATGGAATCTGGAGCACTTGTCCTTAGGCACATAGAACCTAAATTGCCCGTTTACTCCCTCGATGCTCTGCTTGAACAAATGACACCAGAGAACCTTCATCCGGCTACCGACTGGGGAATGTCGGTTGGAAAAGAAGAGATTTGATGGATATAAGCTTTGATGAGGGCGAGCTCGTTTGGTTAGACTTCAGCCCTCAATCGGGAAAGGAGCAAGCTGGAAAACGACCAGCAGTTGTTTTATCAACCAAAACTTATAACCTGAGAAGTGGGCTTATGCTCGTCTGTCCAATTACATCAAATGTAAAAGGCTATCCGTTCGAAGTCCCTATCCCGAAAGGAGGAAAAATCCAAGGCGTGATCTTGGTTGATCACCTCAAGTCAGTCGATTGGAAAGCTCGGCAGCCTGAGTATGTCGAACGAGTTTCGATCGAAGTTCTTCATGAAGTTCGGGCAAAGTTAAAAGCACTCCTGCAAATACCTTGATCTTGGAGTCTTGACCAATAGTTCGATCTAAATCATTTCGAATTAGCGTCGGGAACAAAACGAGTGCTACCAGCGGTAACATCATCGGCAATTCCATGAAAAGACCGATCTACCTGGCCCTCGCGACGACCGCCCTTTTTGGCTTCACGAATCAACAAACACGCATCCTCACCAATGAAGAAGCGCGAAAGGCAGCCACGGTCATTACCGCTGATACGCTCAAGGATTACTTGACCTTCATTGCCGACGATGCCCTTCAAGGTCGAGATACCCCATCGCCGGGTCTCGATGCCGCCGCAAACTTTATTGCCTACCACCTGAAGCAATGGGGAGCAAAACCGGCGGGCGATAACGGTACGTTTTTCCAGAATATTCGGCTTGAGCGATCTTCATTTGATAAAGCCGGTACCCAAATTACGGTTGGTGAGACGACCCTCTCGCTCGACAAGGACTTCGTAATGTTTAGCGGCAACAGTGGTCGTGTTGCCGGTCCAATTGTAAGCGTCACCAGCAAGCAACCGGCGTACGATGTCCGAGGAAAAATTGTCGTAGTAGGAGAAAACCTACGATCTGAATTTGACGCACTGGCGAAGAGTGGCGCTCTAGCAATCATTAGCGGCTCGTCTTATTCTGGCGATGCCTGGAAGGGCTTTGTAAGCGGAATGCGCCAATTTAGTGGCGGCTTTCGAATGCCAAACGAAGTTGCACCAACCACTGGAGGACCAATGGTGCCTCCAACCATGCTGGTCAGCGCAGAAGGATTCAAGACCCTTTCTGGACTGGCCGACAGCAAGGCGTTGATCACGGTTGTGGCCTCCAAAGACTACGCAATGACTCGCAATGTAGTCGCCATCGTTCCGGGTGCTGATCCGAAGCTTAAGGCAGAATATGTGGCCGTTGGGTGCCACTACGACCACGTCGGAACGAACCCGAATCTGCCAGGTCCCGACAAGATCTACAACGGAGCGGACGATGACGGTTCGGGTACCGTCGCCGTCATGAATATCGCCAAGGCGTTTGCGACATCTGCCGCCAAACCAAAGCGATCGATGCTATTTGTTTGGCACGCAGGAGAAGAAAAGGGACTCTGGGGTTCCGATTACTACAACAAGAATCTGACCGTACCGAAGGGAAGCATCGTCGCTCAGCTCAATATTGACATGATTGGCCGAAGCCGAAAAGCGGGTGACACCGATCCTCGCAACAAGTCTCTGACTGGACCAAACTCGATCTACGTCATCGGAACGACCATGATGTCGACTCGATTGGGTGAGATTGTTCACGGTGTTAACGCTAAGTATCTGGCATTAGACTATAACAAATTGTACGATGATCCGAAGGACCCGAACCAGTTCTTCTATCGCAGCGACCACTACAACTACGCCAAAAATGGCATCCCAATTTGCTTCTGGTTCGATGGCGAGCACGAAGACTATCATCAGCTCGGTGACGAAGTTTCGAAGATCGACTTTGCAAAGATGGAGAAGATCGCGCGAACGATTTATTTGACTGGAGTCACAGTCGCCAATGAAGCAGTCAGACCTCCGGTTGATAAGGCGTTAGGAAGGTAGGACTGGCTTAATTTTTCGGATTCAGGGTTATGTTCCTGAATTCGACGGTCATGTCCATTCCACCGTGGAGTTGCAGAGCTAGAGCTCCCTCTCGACGACCAACCGGATCGTCAATATCGGTGACTGTCTTGCCATTGAGCTTAACCGTGTAGTGGGTGCCAATCGCGCTTACGTCCATCGTCGCCCATTCGCCTGGCTTAAATTTGGTGGTTGCATGAATCTCTGGAGTTGGCTTGAACACCCATCCACGACCCGCGGTTTCCCAGATGCCGGCGACGTCATCAATCGCATCAATCTCAGCTTGCATTCCTTTGACGAGGGGTTGCTCCTTAATTCGCTCAGTTCTAAAATAGAACCCGCTGTTTCCGCCTGATATTCGGAATTGAAGCTTGGCAGTAAAGTCCTTAACTGGCTTCTCATAGACCAAAACGCCTTGGTCATCAGTCTTGCTGCACATGCCCTTAAGAACGCCGCCTTTCTCGACCGTCCACTTTCCACCACCAACAACTTCCCAGCCAGTAAGGGTCTTACCGTCAAAAATTTTGTTTGATCCAACAACGAGGGCTAAAAGTGAGAGCATCGCCGATTTTAGCATATCGACGATTCTTCGGTAAGCGCTGCCGAAATTTGTGCACTCGTAATAGAACTCTCGAATCCCATAGATTCAATACCTGTTAGTTAATGTTAAAACGAGGCGTTGAAGAACCCTGAAACCAGGATTCAATCAGCCTAAAAGTCTCAGTTGCCGCTTCCATTGCTTCCTTCTCATCACATTTACACTTTGCAAACGAATCGAGTGCGTCAGCAAAGGATTCGAACTTCTTGACGATATCCCTTGGTTCAGTAGGCAAAAAGAATGACATTGATGTTGCATCCAACCCTAGCGTCTTTCGTACTGGCTTTGCCATGACGAGCCCACCCATCATCGATCCTTCGATTACATAACTAACCCCCATTAAATGACCAACGGTGACAATGTTGGGAGTCCGATCAATGGTTGGCAATGAGTCAATCTCCCCTTGGCTGACCCCCAAGGATCGAAGATCCGATTCAATTCTTGCCGATCGGATTTCCGTGGGTCTCCAGTAAGGAAGTGCCAATGTGGCGACTTCATTCGAAAGTAGTTTGACCTCAATTGGCTTCAGAAATCCAAGGGTCCTTGCTAAGAAGAAAGCGTAATCAGACCGAATCGCTTCCCTAGACATTAACTTCAAACCCGCCGGATCAGTATCAAGTTTGTCGTGGATACTTTGGGTGGCTCGTTTGATCCGTTGCCGAAGGCTTTGGCTCTCGAAAGCACTTTGTAAAGTTGATAGGAACTCTTCCATAGAAGCAACTTAAATTATACTTGACAAAAAAGTATAGATTCGATGTCAAAGCCAACAAATCAACTTTGAAACTGCATTTTCAGTTGCAGAAAAAGACGTAGTGTAGAATCGCAATGGTGCCGGAGCAAAATGCCGCAAATGCTGAACAGGTTCGTCAAGTGATAACATGGCGAGGGCAACTTGTAATCCTTGCATGCGGCCTCTTTTTCATAGTCTTGATCCTTCGATTATCGTGTGGATCAGCAAAACACGATTTGGTAAGTGATGTCCCCCTCGGCAGTGAACTCTCAGAACTCAACCAATACATTCGCAGGGCAGAAGGAAGTTTCGGGGAGGTTGTCGAGTGGAGGGTGGCAAACAAGGCTCTGGATGCCACTGAGAAACCGATCAAGAATGAATGGGGAATCTTTGTTCCAAAGGCTCTCGGATCATACGATGATTGGAAAGCATCGGCCGAAGAAAAGAATAAGTTCACCGGTGAGATAACCTTCTTTCACATGAGTTTGACCAGTTCAGATGCAAACGTGTTTACCTATCGGAACGGGAAACTGTGCAAGAAAAATTGGGGCTTCTTGCCTGGATGATGTCGAAACTTGGCCTCAAAGTGCCCACACGTGGAAAGCTTGAACTTAGAGATGGTGTTGCGAGGATGCGACTCGTGCGGAATTGGATGCACCGGGAATGCCGATTTTCGTTCCATGTTCAGGAATACCAAGAAGCTCCATAGCGAAAATCGTTTCCCGATGCTAAAAAGACTCTGGCCCTATTTCAATCAAGCAACACACTCTTTAAACCTTGGGAGCGTGCAACATTTGATCAGGACATTGATTGACGCAATTGTCACCAGACGGTTGGAATTCGAAACACGCCCAAAACGACTTAAAAATTGACCCTCTTCGAGGCTTGAGCCAAGAAGGGGTCACAGGTTAACTAGGCTGCCAATCGAAGTTCAACCGATATTTAGTGCCTAAAGAAACTTACTCTTTACTGTGGTGGGTTTGCCAGCGGATATCGAACAACATGGTCTGGAGTCTGATCAAGTCTTGCCTTACCCCATCGAAGAAACTTTGCATGGCTGTCGGCATAGATATAGTTTGCTCCGCCGTTGTGCCTGTCGTATTTGATCCACCCTTCGTTAGGTCGACTTCCGCTACCCCATCGAACCATTGCGGCCTCTCCTGCCCACGCGTCATAGTCGTCTTGAGGCACATAACCGAAAGCGCTTCCTGGATCAGCAAAGCCCTCGGAATTTCGTTCAGAGAACATGATCAAGTTCGGATCATTGAGGCCAGCTATTGAAGACTCTGTGGCAAAGCCACCAATAGCACCTTCAAGCGCATATCGACAAGACTTATGAGTGAATACTGAGTTCAACAAGTAGCTCCACATTGTCGAGCGATTCATTTGAGCAATGCAGTTTTCACTAGTTGGAGCGACTGAACACTCACTCCCCGCTTCCTCAGTTCCGCCGTTATAGCCAACTATGTCAGTTGAGAGCTTTGCTGATTTGGTTGTGTCATCTGTCGGACAAAAAGTGATGTTTCTATTTTTGGAGTACGGATAGAAGAAGACAACCCAAGGCTTTTCGGCTTGACTGTTCCCAAATCCTCCTCCTACACATTCGTCAGCCGTTGCGGGCAAATTCGTTGTCAGTGTTCCATCGTCCAGAACCCAATCTTCGTGATGGTGAAACAGAGCACCGTCGTTGTCAGCAAGGTAGAGCTGGGTTGCAAGTCCAATTTGTTTTTCGTTGCTTAAGCAAACCGACTTCTTTGCCGCTGCCTTTGCTTGGGCAAAAACTGGGAAGAGAATTGCCGCGAGAATGGCGATTATTGCAATGACGACGAGTAATTCAACGAGAGTAAAGGCGTGGCGCAATTTCATGATAGATTCAGACTACACCGGGATTTTTTGGATACTGTTTGTCTAAGAATCAGTTCATTCTCCGTTCAGAAACTATTCATTATCCAGTCCGTTCATAAGCTGCCAAGTTCTGGCGCATCCTCTATGAGTGTCCTCCTAAGTTATGACGGCGAAAGGGTTGACTATATCTTTCAAGCTCTTTCCCGCATGATGAGGATGAGAATGAAGAAGACTGTAAAAACCTTGGTCGGTGTTGATCTACTAGGGTCATATGAGTCGGCAGTTGAATTGTGCAAACGGATCGAATTTGAAGACCAGGAGTGGGTGCTTATTCATGCTCTTCCGGTGCTTCCTTGGTACGTTCCGGGAATGTTTCCCCAAGTCATTCCTGTTGCAGAAACCAATGATGTCCTTCAAGATGCCGGAAGGCAAGCACTGAGAAAGGCGCGCGAGATGGTTGATGACTACCAATCAACGGATCACATGCAGGAGGGTGACGTGGCTACAATGATCACCCGCTATGCTCAAGATGAAATCGCTGATTTGATCGTAATGGGATCTGGACACCCGAAAAACGGTCCTCTCTGGAAGCTTGGAAGTGTTTCTCGAGCCCTTTCAATTGAAGCGAGACAGTCGCTGTTAGTGGCGAAATTGCCGTCTTCGAAGACAGGACCGGTTCATGCTGTGTTTGCTACTGACCACTCAGAATATGCGAACCGAGCATTGGATCAACTTGTTTCATGGAATCCCCAGGGGTTTTCGCGAATTGATGTGGTAACCGCCTACGAAGTCAATCCTTCGACAACTGCAATGCTCAAGCGAGACACCTCGGTTGATTTAGAGTTCAAGGATTGGGTCAGAGATCACTGCCTCAAAGAGTCGGCAAAAGTGTCGGAAAAGCTGAAGGCCATCGCTCCAGAGGTCAATGTGATTGTTCAAGAAGGTGAATCCAACGAAGTCATTCGAAACGCAATGACTTCAAGCGGTGCAGACTTGTTAATCATGGGAGCTCAGGGCCATGGATTTTTGGACAGGCTGGTGATTGGAAGCACGTCTCACCATCACTTTGTCGCGGAACCGTATCCAGTTCTCTTGCTACGACTGCCCGCTGAAATGATCTCTGAATAGTTAGCCAAGAAAGAGAGAAAAACGAACGTCAATCATCTTACAATGCCTTCTTGTACAGAGCAAGAAGCCTTGCCCACGCCTTCTCGGCTTGCGGCTCGCTATAAACCGACGAATCTGGAGGGCACCACCCGTGAGCCGCCTTTTCGTACACTTCGATCTCCGCAGGGCGTTCAGCTTTTTCAAACGTTTCCTTCAATGCTGTTTTGTCGTTTGGCGAACGAGCGTCGTCGTTTGCGGCAATTGCGACCAAGACATGAGCTTTCGTCTTTGCAACCAGAAGGTGCGGACTGTCTGGTTTATCCGAGACGAGTCCTCCGCCGTGGAACGAGGCGACCGCGCCAACGCGATCCGATACGGCTGCAGTCCGAAATGCCATTGGTCCGCCCATACAGTAACCCTGGGTCCCAATCTTATGCTTCTTATCAACCGACGCCTGGGTATCCAACCACGCAATGAACGCTTTGGCATCGGTCATATTTGTTTCGCCAGTCATTCCTTCCCTTAGGGGTCCTAGTTCGGAAAATGGGGTTGCCGTGCCTTTTGCGGCAGTGGGCGCCTTTTGCTTACGATAAAACGGATTGACAACCAAAACTGCATAACCCGATTCGGCGAGGCGCTTACCCATGGTCCGGAACGTGGGTCGCAAGCCAAAAATGTCTGGCCAAATAATAATCGCGGGAGCAGGACCAGTCGCCGGATACACAAAATAGGCATCGCAAATGCCGTCTGGAGTGGTGATCGTCACCTCGGTTTCGGTTACGGCGGCCGCGTTAGCAACACCTGGGAGCACCATCGCAACGCCTGCCCCAACCATGACGCCAAATTGACGCCGGGTAATCAGACCCTTTCGCTCAAATTCTAACCGATCCTTCTCAAAACTATCTTGTTCGCACATACTGTCCCTACTTTATCCCAATCCTATGAAAGGAGCAATATTTCGATGCAAATAATTCCTTAGAACTTGTCAGGACATAAATGAGAATGGAGGAAGGCTCTATAGAGCGCGGGCTTCCAGTGGCTGGGTCATTGTATCGAACAGAAGTAATACTCGTAGCTGGCTACCTCCGCCGCCACGCCTATTTGAGCCTAGAAGCGACTAGATCACGGCGCGGTGGAGGTTAAAAAGGCTCTTTCGAACCCTACTAGCAACACAATGGCCCACCCACGAGACGCCCAATCGAGCAAAGTCTTTCTTCGCTGAAAGCTGACGACTGAAGACTGAAAGCTAATCAAAAAATCGCACGCCACAACATCGCTCCTGGTAAGGACAAATACTGTGCCTAAGAAATTGGAGCTCCGTCGTGCAGGCCGACTGGACTCGAACTAAGCAACCAATACCTTCGAACCGACGTATTAGGTGGCATGAGCTCTGAAACTATTGGCGTTCTTCAACTATGGATTTCAGGGCTAGGTGTAATTGGTACTGCTGGCGGTCTACTTATGATTTACAAGCAGATAAGTAGTGCAACCGATGCTACGCGAGGGCAAAATACAATGCCATTTTTAATGGGGGAGCAAATAAACAAGCTAAGGGAAACGGAAATTGATGCGGCAAAGGGACTTTATGATCCGTCATCCTATGAACAACTTGATGAGGATACAATGAATCGAGTTCTTAGCGATGCAAAATGCAAAGCTGCGATCTCGGCGAAGCTCAATTTCTATGAAGCGATCTGCTGTGCAATTGAACAAGGCGTTGTCAACGAGAAACTGTACCAATCCCTTGCTGGCGGTTCAGTGAGAATGGCATTTTGGATTTATGCACGCTATATTATTCATGCTAGAAATGTCAGCGGAAATACCAATTTGTTCATTGCTTTAGAAAGGGTTGCAAGCAGGTGGGATCGTAATACCACGGTAAGTCACCGCCTATTTGATTCAAGCCGAAAAGTGATTCTTGGTAAAACACATGCGGAATTGGCAGTTATGAAAGCGATGCCAAGCTAGAGGTCCGGCATTCCCACCGCCACTGCTTTTCTCCTTTCTGTTCCAGCCGAACAAAGTCCCTCTGACTAGCGAGCCGAAAGCCAGGAGCTCAATCCTTATGTTAGAAAAGTGTTGAGCCCACATGGACTGGCTCATGGAAAGTTCGCCCAGAGGAGACGGAACTCGAACCATTAAACTCAGTGGAACCAGACGAGGAAAGTTTGCAAATACTACTTGGCTAATTGACTCAAAGTCTGAAACTGAATTCGAATTAGTAGCCTCCGGTACCAGTCAAGGATGCTCTGCTGAAGAGAGAGACGAGGATATTCTCAAGGCTCTCCGAGAAACCTCCAATGGACTGACAGCAGAGCAAATAGCTAACCGAATCAATCAGAACATTAAGAGTGTCAGAAATCGACTCACAGAGCTTAAAGCGAGGCAAATCATAACCAGCATCGGTAAGGTTGGAAACGCTCAGGTGTACGGTATCCAGCAAGAACTAAAAGTGGCTTAGAATCAAATGGACTGCTTGGCATTCAATGACGAGTACCGAGCAATCTCCATCATTCAGCGCACGCTGTTTTCTCCGTTATTTTCCTTCCTCCGATTGGAGTTTTCATTGGTGTTTTTGACCGTGGTTATCTCCGTGGTTTACGGCCTTTTTACCGGACTTTAGCCACGGGGTTTTTGTCGGGGTTTACGGAAGTTTTAACGGGAGTTCTCGGTGTTACTTTCGGAGTCATTTGGCATAATCGGCTCCCAACGATTCACGCTGTTTTTATAGTTTCCAGGTTCAAATAAACTAGGGCTGCCAACCATGTTTTTAACCGTGTTATTCAACGGAGTCATTAACGATGTCATTTTGGTTTTCAGGTTCAAATAAACCTAACGGTTTATTCACCGTGTATTCCTGTTCTGGGTTCAAAATAACAGGGTAACGCCCTCAATCAAGACTCCGTTTATAGGTTCAAAAAAACGGACACCTGAAACCTGTTAATGGTTCAAATATCAGGATAGCTTCGGTGTTTTTCTAGGTGCCATCGGTTAACCGCGCAACCCGCGCGTACTGGTCGAGAAATTCCCTGTTATTGGTTCACAGACCTATGACTAATCTTTGTTCTTTCCCCTCCTTGATGAAGCAAAAATACATGTAAAACCAATCCCTAAGAGCATGCAAGTTTGAAGCAGTAACCTGGTTGAATCTATAACCCTACCGTTTTTGAAGTTACCAATAATATCGTAACCAGGAAAAGAAACCTTTCCATAGGACTCGGGCAACCCGCTTGGTATCACGATAAGCGCACCCACCACAGCAAGAATCACACAAAATATGCCAAACACTTTCATCTCGGCAGTTTAACACTAATCAACGGAGTTACCGTGGCTACGAAGGACTTTGAACACAAGACGTGCGTGAGTACCGTACCTTGCCAACCGTCCACTCGTCCATTTCCTGCAAATAGTGTAAAGTTATATCAACTGACTCCCCTGAAAGGATTGGTCAATCTAACCCATGGGAAATCCAGGTTTTAGGTTCAAAAAAAAAGTGGCACGCCCGACTGGACTCGAACCAGCGACCAATTGCTTAGAAGGCAATTGCTCTATCCACTGAGCTACGGGCGCGTGAAACTCTAGTTTACC
>JAYVHY010000391.1:0-2782 GCA_043770615.1 Armatimonadota bacterium
CGATCAAAAATGACATCATCATCGGCAACGACGACGGCTTCTTTGCTTGCAAATGAACCTTTCCAGATATGCAAACTCTGGGATTCGCTGAGCAAGTAGATCGTTACCAACTTGCCATCTTTCTTCTGTAAGGTTATTACTGGTTCAAGACCGGACTTCAAGTTTGTCAATCGGACGAATCCGGCGGAGGTTACGATCTTACCGGTGGTGCTCAAAACTTTTGCATCGGAAATAGGAAATACAAATTCAGCAGGAACACCTTTGGTTTGAGCATAAAAGTAAGCGTCTTTCAATTTACAAATTGGCTGAGCGGTGGCGTAGGTTAACTGGGCACCACTGAGGTCTTGATGGAATGGCCAATAGAAATACGAATTTGCGGGAATATCGATTGGTTTTGATGGGACGCCTAGCGATCCTGATTTGCACTTTAAGGAAAATTGAACTCCCTTTCGAGTTGGTTGCGGCGTGAGCCGCATGTAGTTGTTGACAAAGATATAGCCCGATTCACCGTTGGAACGGACCGACCAATTGGCAATATCCGGCGATCCGATTTGCGCCCTCATTCCGGCTAATTGGCTACCAAAGTCCCTCATGAAAAGGTGCATTCGTCGAAGAATATGATAGTGCGGTCGAATCTGACCAAACTCGCCCAGCGGCGCTTGGAAATCGTATGACTTTACGGGAACATCGTTCCAGTATCCAGTCGATTGGGATTCACTCAGATAGGTGTTCCCTTCTGGATTAGTTCCTCCGTGGTACATGTAGTAGCCTTGGAGATTGTTTCCGGAGGCCACTTTTGCTAAGGCTAGACTTCCGATATCGTTCGGTTCAACGGCGATTCGGCGGTGATAACTGACGTGCATTCCCCCGCCAATTTCGCAGCACATGTACGGATATTTATTTTCAGCTTCGATGACTTCTGGTTTTGGGGTTGCGCCTTGGAGGATATCGTCTGGATTTCGGGTTAGGGTTAGGGTGTAGTTCTTCCCGTACTTCGCGGCGGTTTCCGCGATTCCGCGATCCCAAAAGCCAATAGGATAGGCACCATACATGGGGAAAAGCTCGTTTGGCGGCACTGGAGTTTTTAGCATTGGCCAACCGGTACGGGTGTAGAGTGGGACAACGATGCCAACTTCTTGCGCCATACGCTTAAGGTTGAGCAGGTATTCGCCGGGTCCGTAGTACTCGTTCTCCACTTGAAATCCGATTACTGGACCACCATCTTTCCAAGATAGACCGGACATCTGCTTGGAAATTTGCTCGTAGAACTTCTTTACCTCGGCTAGATAGCCGGGATCTTCCGAGCGGACATTGAATCCGTTGGTTAACCAATCTGGAAATCCTCCGTTTCGGACTTCGGCGTGAACCCAAGGGCCTCCTCGAACGATCGCTTTTAGACCAAGCTCTTTGCACAGGAGGAGGAACTTTCGGAGGTCTTTGTTTCCGTCCCATTTTGTTTGACCTTGAACTTCTTCATGGTGAATCCAAATGATGTAGCTCGATATGACATTGATTCCGCCGGCTTTCATTTTTTGGAGTTCTTGTCGCCATTCGGATTCGGGGTAGCGCGAGTAATGGAATTCGCCCATTGCCCACATGACCCGCTTTCCGTTTACCAATAGGCTCTGACTGTCTGCACTAATGGTGTCTTTGAGGATTGGATTGTAGGCGTTTTGAATTGGAATTGAGGTGGCACTGGTCTGTCCTAGGGTTATGTCCAGAACCGAACTGGGACTTTGGATCATGGTTAGGATGGCAGCTGCTAGGGTTAGCATATTGAACTCTCTATTTACGATATCTTATTGAGCACAGTAAATTGGAGCTTCCTGAATATAGCCTTGCCCGTTAGGGTCTCTGATGGGAACTTTGGCGTCGAGTAAATCAGTATCCTTGTTCTGTGCGTTTCCTGATCAGCATTATCTTGGTACTGTTTCTTTTCCAAATTAGTTGGTCTCAGGAGGGAGCAAAACGCCCATTGCCGGCAGTAAAGATTGAAAGTCAACCGAAGATCGATGGAGATATCTCGGACGAGATTTGGAAGAAGATTGAACCTGTTACTGGATTTTGGGACGTCGAACGAGGTCAAGTGGTTGCCGAACAATCGACGGTAAAGATTGCTTACGACACGAAGTTCATCTATGTAGCTTTTGACCTCTTTGATAAGGACCCTTCGCAAATTACGGCGGCCGAGACACAGGAGGACAGCCGATTCGCCAATTCTGGCAATGGTGGTGGCGAGAACTTTTCGGAAGATATTGTTGACGTTCGATTGGACCCATTTTCAACGGGAACCATGGGTGGTTCTTCGATATTTTCGGTCAATGCAATTGGTACAAAGTCGGCGGCAATTGGTGGAGGACGGGCGAAAAAAACTGAGTGGAGGGGTGAATGGAAAGCATTTGTGAAACGGACAGCTACTGGCTGGACCGCCGAAATGCAGATACCTTGGCAGATTCTTAACTATCCGGCCAAAAAGGATCCACAAAGCTTTGGAATTAACTTCTTTCGCTACCATCAGCGTCTGAAGCTACCGTCGTATTGGGCGAATATTGGTCCGAACACGAGAGAGGAGTTACAGGGGATTTGGACAGGGGTCAAAGCTCCAAGCCCTCCTAAGCCGAAAGTTTCGGTTTTGCCTTATACGATTTTAGGAATTGATGACAATAACAAGACTTCGTTTCGAGCGGGACTTGATGCACGTTATCCGATCACCAGTGAGATGACGGGGGTCGCTTCATTCTTTCCCGATTTTGGGACCATTGAAGGTGCAATCGAGAGTGTT
>JAYVHY010000392.1:0-6088 GCA_043770615.1 Armatimonadota bacterium
CGAGTGGTTCGCGGTCCGATCGTGACGCTTCCACTCGAAGTTAGCCTTGATTCAATTGGGCTCGAGGAGTTGCAAGGGATGTACAACGATTGGGCGGAAGAACATCCGGATCGCCTTAGGCGAGATTCCCAGCGCTGGACCTACTGGAAATGGCAGTTTCGGGAGTCGTTCGCGTTTAACTCCGGCTATCTTTGCCTTGAAAATGGCCAGATTCGCGAAGTCGTGGGCTCGACCGTGCAAAAGAAGTTTCCGGTTCCATTTGGCACGACTTGGTTTGGTCTGTCTTCGATGACTGACCAATTAGAGATTCCGGTGAGCCTCATCTCGGTTCCGATGTATTTGATGGGATACAACTTCCCGGGCATTCCGCAGATGTTCATGACCGATCAGTTTTAGAGCGGCTTGTCAACTTTGTAGGCTATCTCAACATCTGTGTGTCGAAAGTCATCGCCCTTGAACAATAGTGGTTCGGCACATGCCTTTGCCAAAGCATAGCTAAAGCAATCTCCATAATTCAAACCAGCGGGGTGCCCTGATCCTTTTCCGAAGTCTCGGTATGCTTCTCTTGCGAGGTTTGCCTGCTGAGCGGTTACTGATTCCACTTGGATTCGTAGTCCCGTGATCAATTCATCTACCCGCCTGCTCGCAATGGGGTCTCGTGCTTGGTCAATAACCGCACCAATCTCAACGTAGGTTGCGGCTGAAAGCTTGAGGGTGGTGCTAGAAGCCTCCATTGCTAAGACTAATTCCCTTGCGTCTGGCTCAGCTTTGAGAATCGAGATTATCGCCGATGTATCGACGATCACTTTGGCAAACCGTCGCTACCAAAAAGGATTTGCCCGTGGTCCTTGTCCATCAACTCTTTTGGCAATCTTGCCGCACAATCGCGACCGATCTCCAAGATATGGTCGATTTTCTCATCGGAAGTTTGTAATCGAGCAAGTTTTTCCTCGACCGCCTTTTTGATTGCCTCGGTCATGCTTAGACCAGTCATCGCTGCCAACTTGGCTACTTTCTGGCTAGTTTCCTCATTCTTGATATTGATCGCCATAGTATAATTCTACCACAACTGTATAGAAAGGTGGAAACATAGAATTACGCAAGATACATCCCTGTTGATTTCCAGAAGCTTTCGAACGTTGATATCCTCGTATGAGATCGGTGCGGCGAATTCGCCAGGGTCCCTCACCAAATCGCCCAACCACCACTAGGAACTCTCGGGCAGTTCGCCCTCGAGTGCCTCATTGGCTTTTGGGGACCGGTAAGTCTTACCTAACACATCAAGAAGGCTAAGGATGCCAGCATAATTGCCTCGACATCTGGGATTGTGGTGAAGAGCATGCAACTTCGGGCTCGCAATGAACTTAGAAAACCAGCCCCAATCCAAGTTCAAATTTGAATGAAGAAGGACCGTGTAGAAGCGCTCCAAAACGAGGAATAAGCCGATTGCTTTCAAATCAATTCCAAGTAGCATAGCGGGCAGGTTTGCGCCAACAATGATGAGTAAGAAGTCAACTGGGTGTTGCCGAGAACTGGCGCTCCATGTCATGTCGACTAACGTATGGTGGACACGATGGAATTTCCAAAGAAATGTCCATCGATGAGACAGCCGATGAAAGAAGTAAACCCAAATCTCGGCCATGAACAGAGCCAAGACTGCTTGGATCCAAAAAGGCAGATGAGTTACCCCTGAATCCCAGTTGGGTGGGAGGTTTTGCCTTATCAAAAAGGCAATCTGGAAGACTATTCCCGCGCCAATCCACAAGCCGTAGGATTGGTAGAACCATAGTGCGGCTACATCGCCAAGCTTTGGCCTGGATGCCTTTTCACCTTCCAGTAATTCTTCCAGTGGCCAAAAGATGAGGGCACTGGCGACCACGAAGGCACTGCCACTTGCAAATATTTGAACAGCAGTGGACATCCAGGGTTGTAGAGCCATGGATCAGTAATTAAGGCAGCTTAGTAGGCTGCTACCGCACCAACTGATCCAACCGACATTGCCACCGCAAGCGAGGCAAGTCCCATGAGGACGATGACTATGAGAATGATTCTTCGTTTTCGCATTAGTTTTCACCTTGGTCTGAGAATTCATTGTATGATGACGTTGAAAATCACGGAAGTCCTTTCTTGAGTATTTTTATCGTTTTTTGACTTTTTTTGGGGTTGTGACTGGCTTGATCCATTCCAATTCGGGTGAGTTCTAGCCTTGATTAGTTAAGTTTCGTTCCACGAATCAAGTTTAGAATCCTTCACGACGAATGGGCTAATCGCCTGCAGCAAACACGGTTCTTGCGGCACTCAGACTAATCTTCTGGTATTTTGCGTATGCCTTCGATGCTCGTTCGGCGGCTTGGGCGATGTTTTCTTTTCGGATGAAGCTTTGGGCGGCGGCTTCCAACACGTAGGCTTCAGGAGCCATAAGGCTCTTGGTGATTAACAGTGGTTTCGCACCGGAATCTCGAATAATGGGCTTGAAGAATTGTTGGCTCTTGCAACAGAGGATTGCAACTCTCCGAGTTTTGGTGTCTTGTTGTTTGACCGGGTTTGGTAGGTTGAAATTCATCAGCCCGTCGTGTCCTACATAGGCGATCATGTCGGCACCACCTCCGACTTGATATGTCTTTCCTGAGATTTGAAGATTCGTTGGGGCAATTCCGGCTGCATAGTTGGCAAAGTCTTGGGTCGCGGTTCGAATTTCTCGTCCTCGGTAAGCATCGGCGACCATGAGGACACCCGTTTCTTTTTGTTGAAATACAATCCGTTCAAGGATTATTGGATTGAGGTTTTTGGTGTCTTGAATAAGTTTCCAGTCCTTTGATCGGCGAAAGTATGACTTGACCCCGTAGTCCGCACCCCAATATAGATTGTCAATGAGATCGTCTCCGTTGCCGATGCGGGCGGGTACCGGAACAATGCCTTGATACTTGTTGTCGCACAGGGCGACAATAACGTGAATGACTGAGACAGGATTTGGTTTGGCGACGACCTCAGTTTTGATACGGGCGCTTTGATGAATCGGAACGTGTTTGCATCCGGGTATTGCACACGAAACAAGTACCAAAATCCCTGTCCACACGGTCTTCACGAGTAATTAAACCGGAGGCGGTGCCCTTTGGTTCCTATTCTCTAACCAATCAAAACCGTCACAAAACCGGTTTCCTTAGTGCGATCGCGCGAGCGTGCCGAAACGTCCTCCAGGCATTCGAGTAGCGTATCCCAATCCTCACCTTTCGCGTGCCCCCGGATGACAAACGCAAACCGACTAGCCGGTATCCACGAAAGGTCAGATAGGCAGTCAACAAAGGCATCCCAGTTCTGCCCGTAGTATGACGGAAAGTCCCAAAGTTCACCAATCTGCGTGAGCATTTCCTTGTTGGTCGCCACACCAGTAGCATCCCATTCTCGTACTTCAAAAGTCTCCTTCAGGTACTTCAATTCGTTGGCGGTCAAGACCTTCTCATGAACAATTGACTGGGTTCGCGGGTCGGGAATCTTCATTTGTTCACCTTGATAAAACTAGCATAATGGTCGCCGGTGTACCAAACGGTGCCCTCCTTACCGATAATGATGCGTTGGGGACCAGGAAATGAAAAGCCTTTCATCTTGTGGACAAACTCCCGGTAGTACTCGCGGTCGCCTACTTTCGGAAGCTGTCGCTCTCGGTTGCCAAAGTAGCTGCCATCGTTCCGATGATCTAGCTTTTCGCCTCGACGAATACGATCAATTGTTGGATTCAAGTCCATGTCTCCTCGGTATACGGTGCGTCCAAAGTCAATGACCGAAACGTCCTTGAGGATTGGCATCTGTCCCTTAACGGCGCCGATGTGTGGCTGACCAAATCCATCTTGAGAGACTGATGCAGAAGACGAAGTAGACGTACGTTCAACCTGGGCAGCAGGTCGCTTAATTGCCAAGAGCAACAGGGCAATGCCAATCAGAACAACGAATCCGATGAGATTATTCGATTTCTTCATTTTGCCATTGCCTTAATTAGGCCAATTGTTTAGACGTCAATGCGGTGCAATTCACTCAAGGATTCACCCAAAATCAACCGCGCACAGGCTTCTCCGATGAGCGGAGCAATTGGCAGAATGGTGAACTTCTTTGGAGCGAGTGCGATCTTATCTGCCAACGGAATTGAATCGGTCAAAACAAATTCATCCACGGCCGAGTTGTCAAATTTTGTCATCAGTTCTTGAGGTGTCAGCTTTTGGTCGGCAAGGATTCCATGAACCGCCAAAACTCTAACCGAAGATGCACCCGCCGACTTGAGCAAGTCTGCGTCCTTAAAAACAGTGTTGCCAGTAAGGATTTCGTCATCGAGAATGAAACAGTGGCGATCTTTCACTACCCCGGCGATCGCCTTGATAGTTGGCGACTCCGAATTGTCCGACCTTGTTTTGTAAATGTAGGTTGGATCGAGACCTAACTGAGCAGGAACATCTTCAAATCGCTTGGCTGCGCCTGCGTCGGCAAAAACCAGCGTGCAGTCCTTTGGATCGTGATTCTTCAGGAACACTTCGCGGATGTGGCGAACCAGGAGAGGAACTACCGGAACTTCGTCGGCGGTTGGGGTGAAATACTGCTTGATATGTCCGTTATGAGGCTCTAAGAGCATGACCCTCTGGACTCGCATAACTTTGTTTAAGATTTCGGGAAGTCGTTGTCCCATGACCGATATTCGCGGTTTGTTCTTGCGATCCGACCGGCTGTATGGCATGTAGGGGAACACAACAACGGTCTTTCGTGGATGGGCGTTATTGATTGCATCGAGCATGGCAAAAAGCTCAATGACACCGTCGTTGACGGGAGGATTTTGGGTGTGAATAACCAACGCAATGAGGTCACGGACATTATCAATTTGGACTTCGATGTTTTCGTTGGAGAAGTGGCTGACCGTATGGCCACCGTGCTTGACGCGGTAAGCGTTGCCCCTGGTTGCAATGCGATTTCGAATTTCGACTTCTACTTGGTTGCCAAGATCGGCGGAACCAGTTGTAGCAAAGACTTTGACAATGGATTGGCCGTTAGACATAGGGTGGGTGGCGTGAGTTTACCAACCCTTAACATTCGCAAATGCGCAAAACAGGTCAGCAATTACCTGAACTGAAATTCTTAGTCCTTTTCGTAGAACTTGGCGAATCGAACTCGGGTGAAATTTGACTTGCGCGCCCAGTTCAATTGAGCCGATATCCTGCCAATTCGGCACCGGAGCTTTTTAAAATGACGATTAAGTCTGTGGCTAACTCCTCGCTTTCTGATGCTCCGATCGATAGTTGACGATGTTTGTCCGGCTTGACGAATCGGAAATGGAACCGCATCCATCAGGAAGCAGCCGTGCCAATTTGAATCGTTTAGGAATACATCGTATTGTAGGGGATAATTGTGAGCGGCTTTCATCAGCCGAGCCGCCGAAACTGGAGTCACTAAGTATCCCGCGCTTCCTCTTGATGGTCTGACCGATACCATGAAATTTGAATTGGATTTTCGAGGTCCAAAAACTAACCGCTTGCCTGGTTTGTCGTTTCCTTCCAGTTTGATGACCGCATCTTCTGGAAGACTATCTAGGTTGCTCAGGATGCGATGTAGGTTCTTTGGTTCAAAGTCGGCGTCATCTTCGAGGATCAAGGTTGGGCGATCACTGCTTGCGGCAATGGTAAGCGCCTTGAGGTGAGCGTAGGTACATCCCACTTCACTTAGGCTCATTGCATCATAAACGATGCTTGGTGGCTTGGGTAAGCCCGCCAAAAAGATTTCACCTTCTAACTCTTCCTGCGTTGTCGCCCTTGGAATTCCGAGGCTCAAACTTGAATCAAGCCAATTTTCGTTCAGATGAGATTCGTGAAGTACCGAACTCCGCAGTTTCTCGGGACAATTTGTGATGATGATGGCTTGAACAGTATTTGACTTGCTGGTTTCGGCTATTGGAAAAACGGTTTGCATAACAGAGGCAGTGAACTCGGTTGCATGTCGAGTTTGTTTCTATGATCCAACACTCATTGTGACGAATATGTGACGGAGGATATTGGTCCTAGGTCGCCCGAACCATGTTGACATGCTCTTCGACAACTTGAAAGCGATAACTTGA
>JAYVHY010000393.1:0-2781 GCA_043770615.1 Armatimonadota bacterium
GAGTCGCATAAGGGCATCGATTGTCTTGTTAGTTGGCTCGTGGATGTCGATAAGACGATTGTGCGTTCTTAACTCAAAGTGCTCCATCGACTCCTTGTCGATGTGTGGACCACGGATGACGCAGAAGCGTCGGAGGTGAGTTGGTAGTGGTACAGGACCCTTTACTCGGGCACCAGTTCGCTTAGCAGTGTCAACAATTTTCTCAGCGCTTTGATCGATCGACCGGTGGTCGTATGAGCGCAAGCGTATTCGTACGCGGATGTTTGCCATGTGATATTCCTATTCGTGTACCGCGAAAACATGCCAGTGGCTAACCAGCACCAACCTCTCGGTAACCCAGAGAGTATACCATGACTTGCCGTCAGCCGTCAGCCGTCAGCCAAAGACTGATGACTGACAGCTGATAGCTGATAGCTCAATACCGATAGCTGTCGGCTTTGTACGGTCCTTCTGGAGTCACGCCAATATAGCTGGCTTGCTTATCTGAAAGTACAGTCAACTCTGCGCCCAACTTCTTCAGCTGAAGTCGAGCGACTTTCTCATCGAGGTGCTTCGGTAGAACATACACGCCCGGAGCATGGCTTCCAAAGTTTGCATACAACTCGATTTGGGCAAGAACCTGGTTCGCAAAGCTGGAGCTCATGACGTATGACGGGTGCCCAGTTCCACAACCCAAGTTAATCAATCGTCCTTCGGCAAGCAGGATGATCCGCTTTCCGTCTGGAAACTCGATATGGTCGACCTGGGGCTTGATGTTCTCCCACTTGTATTGCTTCAGCGAAGCAACATCAATTTCATTGTCAAAGTGACCAATATTACAGACGATCGCGTTGTTCTTCATTCGCTTCATGTCTTCATGGCGAATGATGTCTCGGTTACCGGTGGCCGAGACGAAGATATCCACTTTATCGGCGGCATATTCCATTGTGACCACGCGATAGCCTTCCATCGCCGCTTGCAAGGCGCAAATCGGGTCACACTCCGTAACCCAAACTTGGGCGCTCAGAGCGCGGAGTGCCTGTGCACTTCCCTTTCCAACGTCTCCATAACCGCAGACAAGAGCAATCTTTCCGGCGATCATGACATCGGTGGCTCGTTTGATTCCGTCAACCAGAGACTCGCGGCAACCATAGAGGTTGTCGAACTTTGACTTGGTTACCGAATCGTTAACGTTGAAACAAGCGAATGGCAATTTCCCTTCGGCATGAAGCTTATACAGTCGTTTGACCCCAGTTGTCGTTTCTTCGCTGACGCCCTTGATGTTTGCTTTCACTCGACTGTAGAAAGTCGGGTCCTCGGCAAGTTTGGCTCTAATGGAAGCAAACATGATGACTTCCTCTTCGCTTCCCGGGTTATCGAGAACCGAAATGTCCTTCTCGGCATCGCTTCCTAAAAGGACCAAGACGGTTGCGTCTCCACCGTCATCGAGAATCATGTTTGCCGTACTGCCGTCTTTCCATTGAAGGATTTGGTGCGTAAAGTCCCAGTACTCCTCAAGAGATTCGCCCTTGTAGGCAAAAACGGGAATATCTGAGGCGGCAATGGCGGCAGCCGCGTGATCCTGAGTCGAGAAAATATTGCAGCTTGCCCAGCGCACTTCTGCACCGAGATCAACCAGCGTTTCGATGAGGACCGCAGTCTGGATCGTCATATGTAAGGAGCCGGCGATTTTGGCTCCGGTAAGTGGCTTTTGACCTCGATACTCGGCTCGAATTTCCATCAAGCCCGGCATTTCGGTTTCGGCAATTGCGATCTCTTTTCGTCCAAATGGAGCCAGCGAGAGATCGGCGACGTGGAAGTCTGTTTTCAGTTGATTAATGACCGTATTCATGTTCTAATGTTATGATCGGTCAAAAATGAAAAGCACTCATGACCAATCTTGAGATCATGAGCGCCGTTTGTATTAGCCGAGCCTGAACCTTTTTGGGTATGCAGCGCTCCTCGGCTAACTATTAGTATTCCACAACTCCAGCATATTTTCAAATCGTTTTGAAGTCAACTTTCGTCTTATGTAATAAGAACTAATGGCTCTTTCGATCGATTCAATTCCCGTTATGCCCTACGATTCAGGGCTCTATGCACCCGAGGCTCTGATCGAACCAATCGATTCATTTTCCGAAATAAATGATTCAATTCGAGAGCAGTATTTCGAGCTAGGATTTATTTCAGTTGCTAACGCATTCACGCCGGAGAAAATTGCGGCGACTCGCTTGGCTTTGGTTGAACTGGTCAACTCGGAGATACCGGAAGGCACTCAGCTTCAATTTGAGAGCCAAGCGGCTGGAGTTTTAGAGTCTTTGTCTCCCGAAGAAAAGCAAGACTATGTTCGTAAGTTCATGTGGTTCAGCCATTTGAACCAAGCCACGGTTGATATGATGTACGATCCGGGTTTGATTGAGGTGGTCGAATCCCTCTTAGGTGGAGAGTCGGAAATGTTCCAAGATATGGCTTTGTTCAAGCCACCCGGGTTTGGACGCGAGAAGCCATGGCACCAGGATCATGCGTATTTCAACGTGCCAGAAGGCACTAGAGTGGTCGGAGTCTGGATTGCACTTGATGATACGTTCCCGGAAAACGGATGCATGCACTTCTTGCCCGGGGGACACAAAGAAGGTCCTATTCCACACTGGAACCGGCGAGACTGGCAGATATGTGACGCTGATGTGCTCGGCAAAACTGGGCAAGTAGCTGCTCCGTTGCCAGCGGGAGGTTGCCTAATCTTTGATGGTCTTACCCCTCATGGAACTCCGACCAACAAGTCCAACGCCCGTCGAAGAGCTC
>JAYVHY010000394.1:0-2780 GCA_043770615.1 Armatimonadota bacterium
GCAATCGTGCCACCAGCCGTTCGTCCGTAACCAAGATTCATCGTTACCGAACCTGGTGCTTGTCCGGGAAGAATGTACACAATGCCTTCGATTTCTCCGACTGCCGTCGTGACTTTGACCATTTCGTCTGTCTTGACATTCAATGCAGTCGCGTCAGCAGCCGAAAGGGTCACAACATTATCCCAAACGACTTTTGTGAGTGGTCTTGGCAATTCTTGAAGCCATCCATTGTTTCCAAAGCGACCGTCATAAACGGCAGAGTCGGGAATGAAAGCTGCTTCGAGTCCGGCCTTGGCAACCACGACGGGCGGCAAGGCTGGAGCCAATGATGTCATTGGGATCGTAGCGGAAGCGGTGTTAGGAATCGTTCCTTGGTGAACTGCAGTTCTCCAATTCTTTTCGAAGTCGCCATTGCCAAGACCATTTGCTTGCCAATAGGTTCGGAGGATGTCGTATCCGCCTCGATTTTCTCCGATCAAGCTACTAAATACTTCTAACTCACTTCGACCATCAAAGAGCGGAGAAATGATTGGCTGCATGATGGACGCGGTACCTTCGAAGGCACGCGCATCGCCCCACGTCTCGAGCGAATGAGCCATCGGCAAAGTCCAATCACACAGCTTTGAGGTTTCATCCGTCGCTGGAGCAAGACAAATCTTAATCTTTGCCTTCTTCATGTTCTCGGCAAACTTAAGGTCAGCCGGGGCAGTGTAAACCGGATTCGAATTCGAAATGTAAAGGATGTCAACCAAGCCAGTGGAAAGATCCTTGGTTAAATCAGCAATTGTTCCATATCCGGCCGATGCTTCTGGTGAAGCTACAAATTTGACTGTTTTACCAACATTACCCAGGGCATTGTTGATCATGAACGCCAGGGCATGAACTTCAGCCGGTTGATGCTCACCCGCAACCACCAAGCTTTGCCCGATGGATGCCTTCAAATCTTTGACTATTGCTGGCAGGTTTCCTTTAAGGGCCCCGCTTGCTTCCGCAGCTGGAGCAGAAACTCCGAGCGCACCTGCGAGGGCGCAAGCTGATGCATAAACTTCGCTTGGCTTCACCATGTATCGGTGATCCGCCATCGCTCCGACTAGGCCACTATTGGCCTCGATTGCATAGAGCCGATTCATTTCGCCAGTCTTGCCAACGACCTTTCGGGCTCGGGCAAATTGCCTTGCGTAAACCAAAGCACCGGGATTGTCCGAATTTGACAGGAAGTCTCCGTCAAGTGTGACAACTACTTTTGCTTTGCTAAAGTCGTAAACCGGAACCCCGGGCTTACCGGTTACGCTATTGACCGCAGACGTAACCGCACTTCGACCCGAAGGCTCCCAAGAATATACTTTTGCAGAGGGGAACTTCTTCTTGAATCTCTCGATCATGTTCCCAAGACTTGGAGAGGTAACCGCACCAATAAGAACCGCCAACCCCTTCCCACCAGTCGACGCTCGGGCGCTCAACTCGGTACTCATTACCTGCTGATACTGTTCCCACGTTGAAACATCATCCTTTTCGAGGACATTGGTTGAACGATCTGGATCGTAAAAGTTCAGGACTTCAGCTTGAGAAATTGAACCAAGAGCTCCAAGCGATGCAGGATGATCAGGATTACCTTCAAGCTTGATTGGTCTTCCTTGGTGCTGCTCGACCAGTACACCAGTGGCATAGCCTGCTAATGTGACGGCAGAAGCATAAAACAATGCTTTACCGGGAACGAGTTCTTCTGGGGCTTTAACATAGGGAACAAGCTTTTCCTCCGGCAGAAAAACTCCTCGGCATCCTGAGAGACCAGCCAAAGCTAGCGATGCTCCTGCGAATTTGAGCAAAGTTCTTCGATCGAGGGTCAAAAGATCCTTACGATTCGGAAATTCGTCTTCAAACCATGCACTGAACTCAGGCGATTGACTCACCTCATCCAAGGATCGCCAATACTCTTGTCCTCGCTTGCCTTCCAGCTCTGCGCGCATCTTTTGTAAGGCTAATTCTTTGCTAACTTCTGATGTTTTGTCCATTAAATTCCCTTAGCGGTGGCAGATTGAGCAGTCCGATAGCTGCTGAACCCTGATCCCCAACTTGGCGATAATATCTTTTCCGTCCTTAACGTCTTCTTTGTCGTCGGTTCCGTTGTAGTGACCGTTCAGGAGTTCAGTCTCAACCTGAGTCATATTTCCCTTTCCTTTGGTCTGGAGTTTCCAGTAAAGCTTGAATACCAACTCTCTTGGAGTTAACCCTGGATAATCCTTTGCAACATCCTTGTTCCAATTGAGATATCGTTCTGGGGCTCGGTGACAGTCTAAGCACCAGGACATTTGGAAAGCGTTTCCTTTTGCAGTAATGTGTTGATCCTGCATAGGACCGTGGCAAGTATTGCACTGTAGGCCCCGCTCAACGTGGATTGAGTGATTGAAAAAGACGAAATCTGGAACCTTATTGACTTTGTTCCACTTCAGCGGAGTTCCGGTTTCGTAACTTTGGCGGACTGGCTCAAGGAGCGGTGAGTTTGTCCAAATCTGTGAGTGGCAGCTCATACAAGTTTCGGTCGCAGGAATGCCAGCAAAGCTCGATTTCTCGACGCTTGTGTGACAGTACCGACAGTCAATTCCTAGTTCCCAATTGTGGTGTTGGTGGGAAAAGGGAACTGGCTGATTCTTTGCTACGCCTACCTTAGTATTAGCAGGCGATCGCGACAATGCCGCGAGAGCGAGACCAACCGTCAATGGCAACACTGCGATTGCAATAATCGTCATGTGCGCTATTGAGTTGGCATTTGGTTTAAAGAC
>JAYVHY010000395.1:0-6083 GCA_043770615.1 Armatimonadota bacterium
GCCAATTATCGCGGTAGCAAGCGCTCCTCCGCCAATGACCAGTCCAATACCGGGGATAAACAGAGCCACGAGAGCTGCCGCGACACCTACTCCCAAACCAATTTCTAGGCCCTTTTCAGCTCCGACTATGGCATCGGCAGCGGTCGTCGTGGACAGCCCAGACTTTGATCTAAGTTCCTTGCTTTCAAATTCATTTGCCTTGTACATGGTTGTGTGATCCTTGCCGCGATGCATATCATGAGGAACGTACTTGAGGCCGTGTCCTTCATATTGCTCGTGGGCAACTAGGCTGATGTTTTCAGCCGTTAGCCCAGAATCCATAAGAGCCCCAGTGGCACGCTCAGCGTCGTCGATAGTAGAAAATGATGCGTAAATAGTTGGTCTCATGGTTTTCCTTTGGACATTTTGTGCCCAGTAGTCTTGCATGACTCCAATTCGGGGGGAATATCCCGCTTTTGAGGCAATCGCGTGTCAGCTCTTTGACCGACAGACAAAAGCCCCGTGCGATTGCACGGGGCTTTCTTTAGGGCGGGCGGGACGCTTGGGCCCTTTGCTCCTCCCCTCCATGATTCAAGTACTAGTCCAAAGGAGCAATGACGACTCTGCGATCTGGCTCTTCGCCTTCGCTGTATGTCGTGACGCCTTCGATCTCTTGGAGAGCTTTGTGGATGACTCGTCGCTCGAATGCAGGAAGAGCCTCAAGAACGGCCTCTTCGCCTCGCTCACGAACTTTCTCGGCAATCTTGGATGCCAAGTTGGTCAATGCTTCAGCTCGCTTCTTTCGGTAGTCGTTACCATCAAGAGTAACTCGGACTCCGTTGGCGAGCTGTTGCTTGGCGACCAAGTTGATCAAATATTGAAGGGAGTTGAGAACTTCACCGTTCTTACCGACTAAGTAACCAGCTTCCTTTCCGTCGATTGAAAGGTTGATGTACTTGCCCTGAAGTTCACCAACAACGATTTCAGCTTCTAGACCGGATTTGTGAGCCAAGGTGTTGAGAATCGCTTCAAGCTTTGCGGCATCTTCCTTTGTCGCAACAACTTCAGGACCAGCATCTTCCTCTGGTGCAGCTTCAGCGACAGGAGTTGCATCAGCAGGAGCGGCTTCAATTGCGGCAACCTTTGATTTTGCGCCGGCACGAGGAGCTTTGCCTTTGGGAGCAGCGGCTTCGACAGGAGCTTCGACTACAGCTGGAGCTTCAGTTGCGGCAGCAGCTGGCTTTTTGGCGCCAAGCTTTTTGCGTGGTCCATCGATGCTAACGGCGGTCGGAGCAGGGGTCTCAGCTTTTGGTGTTTCAACCGCAGCAGGTGCTTCGGTTGCGACAACAGCTTTCGTCGCCTTTGGTGCTGGAGCTGATTTGGCTTCGGCCTTGATTTTGTAGCTGACCTTTCCGAAGAGCTTTTTTGACTCTTCGAGGACAGTAATTTTGACTTGATCTGGGCTTACGCCTAATTGTTCGGCAGCGGTAGCGGCGGCATCGTCCAGATTTTTGACAGTTAATTCAATTGTTTGCATGTTTGTTTAACCCTACTTTTTAGGTTTGTGTTGTTGTGGCTTGCCAGTCTTCTTTGACGGATCTATGTTTGACTTGCCTTTTGTTGGGGGAGTGGGTTTTCCTTTATCGGCCAACTTCTTCATCCATGGGAACATGTCTGTTGGGTCAGTAGGATAGACTCCTCCGTCCTTCGTGTTCACTTTCTGCAGCGGTTCGAGTGGTAAGCGGTAGGCTCTGAGCGACTGCACCGTCGCAAAGATATTGGTGAACGTCCAATACAGGACGAATCCACTCACAACCGGGAATGCTCCGGTGAACATGAAAAAAGTAAAGAGAACCGAGATACCGACTCCCATGAGTCGCATCTGCTTCTTTTGGCTCGGGTCGCTGATTGGAGTCAGCATTTGGGAGATGATCATGCTGATTCCGTAAAGGACGATCAGGATGTTATCTTGGGTTCCGAGATTTGGGGCGGTGAAGCCATGGGTGAGAATGCTCGTGCCCTTATTGATCCAGAGAAAGGTACCGTTCTGGAATTCAAATTCGTACAACAGCATGCACTGGTAAACCGTCAAAAATAGCGGCATTTGAACGAATGCTGGCGCACAACCGGCCGCCGGATTGAGCCCGTACTCCTTATAGAGAGCCATGACTTTGGCGTTCATGGTTTGGGGATCATCCTTGAACTCTTCTTTGATCTTTGTCATCAAAGGACTGAGTTGAGACATCTGCCGTGAGTGCATGATCGTCTTTTGCGTGAACGGGTAAACGACAATTCGGACTACCAAAGCAAGCAAAAGGGCACCGAACCAATAGCTAAATCCGGGAATCTTTCCGGTTAACGCCATCAATCCGTCGATTGCCGCATATCCACCAGGAATGAATCCCCAAATGATTTCCTTCTTATTCCGCTCACTGATTATTTTGCGCGTCTCTTCAAATAGGGCTTGCCCAGAGGATTTTTTCGGCAACGAAAACCTTGAATCTGGTGCGGGTTCAAACTCCAAGCCCTTCCAATCTGGTGTTTCTAGATAGCGCTTTTGGTACGTCCAGAGGGTTTGATATGCTAATCGAATCCTTGCCGTATCGTTCCGCTGGAGCCCGGCTCTGATTTGAGTGTTTGCAACCAGAACTGCACCCTCAAACTTCTTAACGTTGACTTGTTCCAGGGTTTGCTTTTTGTCCTTTACCTGCTGGTCTAACTCGTTAACGTACTCATGCAAAACCGAAGCCGCAGAAACATCCTTTGTTTCCTTGTTGTGCTTTTTGAGCAATTCGAGCTTCGATTCGGTGCTCGTAGGAGCTTCTTTAGGACGATTGTTCATCGTCGAGAAAATCCAAACAAATGACAACATCCAGATAATCCAGATGAAGGTCATGTTTCGCTTTGGTGCGGGTGATTTAGCCATTGATTTGTTTAATTCTAAGGTACTGGGTCGTTCCCGCCGGGATGCCAAGGACCACATCGACAGATTCGTTTGAATCCCATCCATGATCCTTTGATCAGTCCGTACTTTTCTATTGCTTCCAAAGTAAATTGAGAACAGCTCGGATTGAACCGGCATGTTGGGGGCATCCACGCGAAGCCGCGTTGATAACACCGAACTAAGAAGATGCCAATCCTCCGACCCATTTTTGCGCCTCTCCAATTAAGTGCGTCAAATCGGAGCTAAGCGTTGCATGATCGACCATTTGGCACTTAACGCTAGCCACAAGAACAATGTCTTGGGAGCTTAGTAAATTTGCCTGGGTTCGAAGCATCGCGTGAATCCGTCTCTTTTGTCGATTGCGTTGTGGTTTAGCTCCAAGCTTTTTGCTCGTTGCAATCCCAACGAGACCATTTCCAGGATTAACGATTAGCGTTAAAAAGTCGCCGCGAAAACGGCGACCTTGATTGTAAATTTCGTCAAACCGGAGCTTGGATGGACCTTTTATGCGCTCAGTTTGTGACGACCTTTTCCTCGTCTTCGTTTAAGGACGTTTTGACCGTCTTGGGTTCTCATTCTGATTCGAAAACCGTGAGTTTTGCTTCGTTTTCGATTATTGGGCTGGAACGTGCGTTTCATAGGGCAGCCTTCACTGATGTGTTAGGAGGTTGTATTGTACCCCTAGATTCCGGGCAGGTTTGCCTTTTTTAGCTTCGTCTCGGTCTGTTGGAGGTCTTTTTGCATTTTTTGGACGACTTCTGGACGGTAATTGAGGAGCATTTTGACAACTTCGGGATCGCTTAGTGACATCACATTGATCGCTCCGCGAAGTTTCCATATCTCAAGAGCCATTTGCTGTTTTTCACTGAAAGTCTTCGGGATATCTGCCTTGTCGACTCGTTTCATGAGAGCCTGGAGTTGAGCCTGGGCGCCTTTATATGTTTCCGGGGCTGCTTTTAAAAGTCGGTTAGCTAATGGTCTTCCTTCTTTCTGGACACGTTCCCAAAGATTTTTGGCAAACGCGATGCTCGCCGAAATTGCTCGATCAGAAAGGCTTGGCGATGGGTTTTGTTGAGCCAGAATTGACCCCGCGACCACCAAGGAAACCAATATTAAAAGCAACCTTTTCATGACTCTGTCAATTATAGGACGAATGATCGAATATCATGTCTCTCATGTCGGGCGCAAAATGCGACATTTTGATCGTTGGAGGAGGAACCGGTGGCGTAGCTGCCGCCATGATGGCATGCGAGTTGGGATATTCCGTTACCCTTACCGAAGAGACGGATTGGCTCGGTGGGCAGTTAACTGCCCAGATTGTTCCACCGGATGAGCATCCATGGATTGAGCAGTTTGGTTGCACCGATCGATATCGGCGGTACCGAAACTTGGTTCGAAATTACTATCGCAACTATAAAGGATTGATTCCCTCAGCGCTTCGAACTCGGCACCTCAACCCAGGTTCCGGTTGGGTTAGTCGTTTGTGTCACGAGCCATCTGTTGGCGTCGCGGTCCTTTTCGAGATGCTCCTTCCTGCTATTGCTTCGAAGCAATTGACCGTCCTTTATCGTCGAAAACCACATTCGGCAGATGTTGAGGGAGGCGTCGTTCGATCAGTTCGATTTGTGAACCTTGAAAGTGGGGAATTCGAAGAATATTCTGGAACGGTGGTCCTCGATGCAACCGAAATGGGCGACCTACTTCCTATGACTGGCACCGAATACGTCATCGGAGCCGAGTCAAAGGTGAAAACAAAAGAACCGAATGCCGTCAAAGGTCCGGCAGAGCCAGACAACGTCCAGGGTCTCACCTGGTGTTTCGCAATGGGTAGCGACGAAGGTGTCGATAATCGGGTTGCAAAGCCAGTCCAATATGAAAAGTGGAAAGCCTTTAAGCCTGACTTCTGGCCAGGACCACTCCTGGGTTTCAATGTCCTTCATGCCCATACCGGAGCCGAAGTTGAGCTTCCTTTATACAGTCGTGATTCGAACGATTGGTATGAACTCTTCTCTTATCGCCAAATTGTCGACCCATCTATACTCACCACCAAGACAAATCCGGTTACGATTGTCAACTGGCCCCAAAACGACTACTTTGAAGCGTCGATTATAGATGTTGACCCGCTCCCATCGGGCAACACCGTTCCCGATCAGTTTGAAATGGCAGGAGCCATGGGTCCAGTCTCGGCATCCAGGCTCAACGATGCGAAAGAACTTTCGCTTTCACTTCTCTACTGGTTACAACACGATGCACCGAGACACGACGACAAGCCGGGCGCTTATCCTGGTCTTTATATGACTGGCGAATCGACTGGCACTAGAGACGGCTTTGCCAAGTATCCATATATAAGAGAGTCTCGTCGGATCAAGGCGCAATTTACCGTTAAGGAACAAGACCTCGCGGCATATACCAATGCTGATAAGGATCGGGCGAAATCGTATCCCGACTCGGTAGGCATTGGTTCATACCGAATTGACCTCCATCCCAGCACGAACGGCAGGAACATGATTGACACTTCGACTTTGCCATTCGAGATTCCGGCTGGCTGTATGATTCCCGTACGAATGAAAAATCTTATTCCTGCATGTAAGAATATTGGGGTGACTCACGTTACCAATGGCTGCTATCGATTGCATCCAGTAGAGTGGAACATTGGGGAGTCGGCGGCGGCAATGGCGTGTTTGATGCTTCAATTTGAGATTGATGTTCAGGGAATTCCGGATCATCTTTCTGAGCTTCAGATCCTATTGAATGACCAAGGAGTTGAAGTGCAATGGCCTCAACTTCACGCGCTCTGATCAGAAATGCAACGAGGTCGTCAAGTCAGCCGTAAAAAAACTTGGAAACGGAACCTGCCCAAAATGCCTGTATGAGCATTGTAGGCGGGTATCTTATAGACCTATGTCTAACGACATTTTTGAGCGCGTAAAAAAGGTAACGGTCGAAGAACTCGACGTGAAGCCAGAAGAAGTGACAATGGAAGCAAGCTTTACCGATGACCTCGGTGCGGATTCCCTGGATGTAGTCGAGCTAGTAATGGCTTTCGAAGACGAATTTGAAATCGACATCCCCGACGAAGAAGTAGGCGAAATTAAGACCGTAGGCAACGCAGTTGACTACATTTCTAAGAAGAAGGTTTAAATGAGTTCTCCGCCCGTAC
>JAYVHY010000396.1:0-2773 GCA_043770615.1 Armatimonadota bacterium
CCATCCTGGTGTCCTATCATTATGACGCGACTATCGAGATAACCTGCTTACAAACCCTGGAAAAACTCCCAAATGATGTCGTCCGAGCCAGGCAACCCCTCGTGCCCAAAATCAGGGTACATCACATGCCGCTTCCTCGACGTAATCTTGTTATAAGCCGCAAAGTAGGTGCTCGGTGGAGTAATCGTGTCCATCAGCCCACCCAGCAACAAAACCTCTCCCTTAATCCGAGAAGCTAAATGCTGGTTATCGATATAGCCCAGCTTGGTAAACAGTTCGTCCTCCCGTTCGTGTCGAGGGTCGAAGCTCCGAAAGAAGTATCGAAGCTCATCGTACGCATCCTTCGCCAAGTCCATTTCCCAAACCCGCCTGTAGTCACAAAGAAACGGAAAAACTGGTGCGCACATTTTGATCGGAGCCAATGAAGCGCAAGCCAACGTCAAGCCACCGCCCTGCGATCCACCAGTAGCCCCCATTCGAGAAGCATCAACTTCATCAAAATCCGCCACAACACGCGCAAGCTGAGCCGTATCCAGAAACACGTTCCGGAAGTACATTTGCTCGGGTGGTCCATCAAGACCCCGAACAATATGCCCCCGCAAAGTCATGCCTTGGTAACTTCCTGTATCCTCCGACGACCCGCCCTGGCCTCGGCAATCCATCGAAGCCACAGCAAAACCGCGAGCTGCCCACGACAATTGGTTTGCCCAATCACCGCTACTCGCCGAATAACCATGGAACCGAAGCAAGGCCGGACAATTCTTTTTCCCCTTCGGACGGATGTACTTGGCAAACACCGTTCCTCCGCGAGTTCCCTTAAACCGAAGTTCGAAGCATTCTGCGAAATCAGCCGAAAAATCCTTCTTGGTGATGACTAATTCCTGAGCACAATCGGCCTGCTCCGCCAACGATTGATCCCAAAAAGAATCGAAGTCATTTGGCTTAGGATTCCGACCTTGAACCTTCAGAAGTTCATCAAGGGGCATATCTACGAGGGGCATGCATGGGATTTAACCCGCTTTTTGAGACACAATATGTGTGTGGAGATAGTCGTTCCGGATGAATTTAAGCACCTTTACGTCCAAAATAAGGATCGACCCGTCGTAAAAATCCCCAATCCGGTCCTTCGAAAGGTCGCTCAAGAGGCCAAACTGTCGAAGAAAACCGACTTTCTCATCAACGAGATGATGCGCGCGATGAGAAAAGCCAGTGGTATCGGGTTGGCGGCACCTCAACTCGGTATTAGCCAACGGGTCATCGTCATCGCTCCATTGGACTACAAACCAACCGCGCTCATCAATCCCAAAATCGTGAAGTTTGAGGGTGAGCAAATCGGTCAGGAAGGCTGTCTTTCCATTCCCGGACTCTATGGCGACGTTAAGCGGGCAAATTATGTCGAAGTTGAGGCATTTGACCGAAAAGGCAGGGAAGTAACTTTTGAATTGGAAGGGCTCTCCGCCAGAGTCGTTCAGCATGAGATCGACCACCTCGAAGGGATCTTGTTCATTGATAAAGTGGATGTAGCCACCCTTCACTGGACAGACCCGGAAGCTCCGGACACGGACGAAGTGTGAGAATTGTCTACTTTGGCACCAGCGATTTCGCGGTACCCGCACTCCAAGCCTTAGCTCCGCACGTAGTCTTAGTTGTTAGTCAGCCGGACCGACCAACGGGTCGAGGCATGAAGCTTCAATCCAGCCCAGTAAAAAAAGTAGCCCTGGAAATGGGAATTCCCGTCGAAACTCCCGAAAAGGCTCGAGCTGCCGAGTTCGTTGAGCAAATTTCCGCCCTCGAAGCTGACGTCCATGTAGTGGCTGCGTACGGGCAAATTCTGAGTCTCAAGCTTCTAGAAACCGCCAAAATCGGCGGGATCAACCTTCATGGCTCCATTCTTCCGGCGTACCGAGGCGCCGCGCCAATCCAACGTTGCATTCTCAACGGCGACACCGAAACTGGCGTCACCTTGATGCAAATGGACAAGGGAATGGATACTGGCGACATGATCGACATTGTAAAAACGGCTATTGGTCCCGATGAAACCTATGGCGAACTCCAAACCAGACTCTCGTTCATCGCCCGAGACCAAATCTCTGCGTGGATCGAAAGACTTTCTAGCGGAGACTACTTAAGGATTCCGCAAGACCATGACCAAGCAACCTATGCCAACAAAATTGACCGTGCCGAAACGGAACTGAGCGTCCAACGTAACGGATCCGACGAATACAATCGGTTCCGAGCGTTCACCCCGTCGCCCTCCGTCTTTCTTCAAACCAGCTACGGAAGACTGAAGATCAAAACCGCGAAGCTTTCAGACCAAGACGCAAATCCAGGAACGGTTGTAAGCCTCAATCCACTAACCATTGCCTTTGTTAGAACCAGCCTCGAACTACACTCCGTCCAACCCGAAGGGAAGCCAGCTATGTCCGGAGCCGACTGGGCAAACGGTCAGCGCCTTTCGATTGGCGAGAAATTAGCCTAGCTGGCTAGTCAACTGCGAGGGCCGGGCACACCAGGTTTATGGGACTACGGTTAGCCTAGTGTGGCACAGGTAACGACCGCTGCGGAGCTGAAAGTTACCTGTGTTAGGACAAACTGTGCGAGCCTGGTATGCCCCCATATAACGTCTGCCCCGATTTATCGAAGACAACTGCGAAGATGAGAGTTACCATTGTCACGACTAAACAGGTAAAACTGAGCTCGTGAGTGCAAGACCGACCAAGCACAAGACCAGAGAAACATGGAACGTTCCTGGTCACTCCCATCAGCTCACATT
>JAYVHY010000397.1:0-14284 GCA_043770615.1 Armatimonadota bacterium
TTAAATTGAAATTTGTAAAAATAGCCATTACTTTGGCATTTGTACCAGGATTCGCCTAACTTGCTCGATGACCCCGGATTTCGACTAAGCATTTAGAAATCGCTTCAAAAGCTCGTCCCAGTTCCTCGGCCGTATTTCCTACGCCAATCGAAAAACGCAAGCCTTCTTTGGCTTCGTCGTCAGAGTAACCGCATGCCAACATCACATGGCTGGCTTCGATGCTGCCGCTGCTACATGCAGCTCCGCTACTGGCACTGATTCCCTGGCGATCAAACCGAATCAAGAGAGTTTCGGCATCAATGCCAGGAAATCGCACGTGAATATGGCTATCTAAGGTTCTTGTTCGATCTTTGACTGTCGGAACAGCCTCAATCGTGAGTAATGAATCTAAGAATCGGTCTCGCAATACTCTGAGCTTCATGAGTTTGTGACCCAATATGGCTTCGCCAAAACCAACAATGCCAATGACATTTTCAGTTCCGCCTCGCATTTCGCGCTCCTGTTCTCCACCAGTGATAAGCGGTTTAATTTTTGTACCGTTCAAGACGGCTAGGGCGCCCACACCTTTCGGTCCGTTTACTTTGTGGGCAGCTACGGAAACTAAGTCTGCGCCTAACAGAATTGGGTTTGGAATCGCCTTGAGAAAGCCTTGAACATGATCGCAATGAACCTTGATTTTTCGCTTGTGGGCAAGCGAAATGACTTCTTTGAGAGGCTGAATGGCTCCGGTTTCGTTATTCGCACTCATCACGGATACAAGCAGAACGTCATCTCTTAAATGTTCTTCCAAAGCACTTTGGTCAAGAAAAGATTCCCGATCAACTGGCAATAGTTCGACATTGTAACCCAGCTTTTCGAGAAGGAACTTGGTGTTAAGAACGCAATGATGCTCGATGGAGGACAGAAGAATTCGATTTCGCTGAATATTCTCATTTGCCAAAGCGGTTCCGATGATGGCAAGGTTAGCCGCTTCGGTCCCACTTCCCGTGAAGACGACTTCGGCAAACATGCATCCGAGAGCTTCGGCGACAATTTCTCTACTCCAATCAATTTCATGTTTGGCGCTTCGACCGTGCTCATGGAGGCTGGATGGGTTGCCAAACCGCTCCATTGCCTCCGTCATTCGCGTTTTGACATCTGGCAACAGTGCCGTTGTTGCTGCGTGGTCAAGATAAATTCGGGAATGCTTGGCAGACATCGGGGTCCCCTCAAAGTACCCCATTCACCCCCCATGAGAAACACCGTCGTTGTTTACGACTTATTGGGCAAACGAGGGTACGCGAATATGAATTTCAGGCTGTTGCTTTCCGGATAACTTCCCGCTTGTACTCTTCAGTCGTGGCTTTACCACCAAGGTCCCCGGTCAGACAAGTACCCTCTTCACATATATCGAGAACTGCATTGAGAATCCGGTCGGCCTTTTCGGCTTCGCCAAGATAGCGGAGCATCATCAAGGAAGAGAACAACAGGGCAGTAGGATTCGCGATTCCCTTGCCAGCGATGTCTGGAGCAGATCCATGAACAGCTTCAAATACGGCGCAAGTTGCACCAATGTTGGCCGAAGCCGCCATACCCAGACCGCCGACAAGTCCAGCACAAAGGTCGGAAATAATGTCTCCATAAAGGTTCTCGGTTACGATAACATCGAATTGCTCTGGCTTGATGACAAGCTGCATACAACAGTTGTCAACGATAATATCGTCGCACTGGAGGTTTGGATATTCCTTGGCTGCCTTATAAAATTCTTCAAGGAACATTCCGTCGGTTAACTTCATGATGTTGGCCTTGTGAACCGCGGTAATCCGCTTTCGTCCTTGCTTTTCAACCATATTGAAGGCATATTTGAACAATCGCTGACATCCAGGTCGCGTGATGACCTTAATTGACTGAGCTACATCTGGGTGTGGTTGGAACTCAATACCGGCATACAAGTCTTCAGTGTTCTCACGGACAATGATGAGGTCAATTTTCTTGTCCTCATATGGACCATGAACGCCAGGGAATGTTTTGGTTGGTCGAACATTGGCAAACAGATCCAGGGCTTGTCTCAATATAACATTGGCGGATTTGTGTCCTTTGCCTACCGGCGTTGTGGTTGGTCCCTTCAGGGCTATTCCAAGTTCCTTAATTTGCGCGATTGTTTCGGCGGGCATAGCGTCATGCCCTTTCTCTACCGAACCAATTCCGCCTTCCAGATAGACCCATTCCGCTTCGAATCCGACAGCCTCAAGAATCTCAAGAGTCGCGGAGGTAATCTCCGGTCCGATACCGTCGCCGGGGATAACACCAATTTTACGTTTGCCCATAAGACTTAATATTGGCAAATTTACTAGGGTTGCTTGCGCTTTTCAGCTATTTTTGCGGCGAAGAAGCCGACCAGACCAAGAATGGATTGGACGATCGAATGCTACATACAGCCCGGTGGCCGAGGCGATTACGATCAAAATAGCCAAAATCGCATCAACGGGAGAATTTAGCATGCCGACAGAACGAAGGTAAACAAGGATCGGAAAGTGAATCAAGTACAGGACGTAGCTGGCATTACCTTGGAGGATGAGGACCTTAATGAACCTATTTGAAGCATCAGGCTGATTTGAACTGGCCAGAGCCCAAGTGAGAAATGCAAATGGCAGGGCGGCCAGTCCAACCTTAAATGGAATTCCATCGTGGATAAGAAACTTTGCGAAAGCAATCGATCCCATGCAACCAACAAATGCATAGAATAGCTTGCCAGGAATTGGCTTGAATCCGGCAAAGAGTATTCCAACTAAGAAGCTTGGAAAGTGCATGAGCGGGAAATACACAAGCACTCCAGTTGGGTCCAGCCCTTTTCCAACGAGCACGAAGATTGAAGGCACAAATGTCAACGAAATGATAAATCCGGTCATGAGTCGGCTTGGTTTAAGTACCCCACGGTAGACGAAGGGATAAACGATGTAGAAGAACGCTTCGCAAGTAAGTGACCATGCTGGACCAAGCACGTTTTGAGACATCGATGGGACCCAAGCATTAAACAAGAGTAAGACTGGCGCACAAAATGCCAGGGTCCGGGGAAAGACAAAGAATGGAATACAAATGATTGCAAATACAATCAGAAAGTAGCTCGGATAGATCCTTAAGAACCGCTTTAAGTAGAACTGCCTGACGTCGATGACCGGGTCTTTATAGAGTTTTCCCAAAATAAATCCACTGAGTACGTAGAAAAACGACACGCCAAGGAAACCCATCTTTGCAAACGGATTGTGAATCATTCGGGAAGCTCCGGCACCTATTGCGGGAACGAGAATTTCAAGATGAAGAATGACAACCCAAAGAGCGGCAAAAAACCTTGAAATCGTGAGCAGAGTGTAGTCTGGTCTTTCTGATGCCGCATTGCGAGGGGTAGGAATGACCATTCTTCTCTTTCTTTAAGCTCACAAAAGCCTGATTGACTTCGCCATAGGTTACTTATCCGAACCAGCAATTCGAAGGATTTGCCCTGGCAAAACTGCAAGACTTTACAAACTTTAGGCTCAAACCTGAAATCTTAGAGTCAGCTCGTCTCCGATAGACTCATATTCCCAATTATTTTAGAAACCAATTTATGTGGCACTCGTCGTACAATAGAAAGCAAATGAAAAGCCTTCGCTACCTATCAACCCTTGGTGTCCTTGCGATTTGCACAGTCTTCGCGTCGGCCCAAGATTCAGGCCTTGGAAGAGGTCAAGGTGGCGGAAGTAATCGAGATAAAGACTCCGGTTCAAAATCTCGCTCTGATTCCTCCTCCTCTTCGTCCAATTCTAGTCGAACTTCGCCACACCAAGAACCTAACCGTTCGAGAGATCGCTCACCAGAGCCAAGTCGGAGTGCACCTCCAGTTCAAGGTGGATCGAGAGATCGTTCTTCAGAGCCAAGTCGAAGTGCACCTCCTGCGCAAGGTGGATCGAGAGATCGATCATCAGAGCCAGGTAGAAGTGCGCCTCCAGTTCAAGGTGGATCGAGAGATCGAACTTCAGAGCCAGGTAGAAGTGCTCCACCAGTTCAAGGTGGATCGAGAGATCGATTGTCAGAGCCAGGTAGGAGCGCGCCTCCAGTTCAAGGTGGATCGAGAGATCGATCATCCGAGCCAACTCGAGGAGCCCCTCCTACTTCGCAAGATGGTGGTTTAGGAAGGGGTCAAGGTTCTGGCACAACGAAAGACTCAGTTCCAACTCGGCAAGGCGGAGCCACGCGGGATCCAATAAGATCAGGTGATCAGGGTACTAATCGAGATCGTGGGAACAGCGGTTCTGGAACCACTAAGGACTCAATTCCTACACGACAAGGCGGTGCCACTCGTGATCCTATGAGATCTGGAGACCAAACAAGCGGTCGAGATCAAGGCTTAGGTCGAGGTGGAACCTCTCAGCCAATCCGGGGCGAAATCACGACAAATCACGGTCGAACCCAAGGACAGCCCTCCAGAAGTGGATCGGTTGGTTACAACGGAAGCAACAACATTAACGGTCTAACGCGAGAAAGACAAAGTTTCACGGCTCCAAACACCTTTGGAATCATCAAGTCAACTTCGATGGAGCAACGAGCCCGTCGAGAAGATGCACCACGCAACTTTAATGGCTTGAATTACAATGGCTGGAGAACCGGATACTGCCATTACAACAATAACTGGAATGACAACTATTTCTGGTATCCAAACTATTGCTTCTCACCGTTTGGAAACGTAAACATCGTCATTTCGCCGTGGTACTCCTACTCCTTCCTTCCGGGCTACCTTACATGCTCCAACGTGTACGTGACCAATTATCGCGGATACTGGGGTTGGAACACTGGCTTTGTATATGTCAACGACAATTACAACAGCTACGATAATGACTACCGGTTCTCCAGGAATCGAGACTTAGACTACGCAATTGACGATCTTCAGGATGGCTTTGAGCGACGTGACTTCCGATCACTCGATCGACTAGTACCAGATCGTGGTCAGATTGCTATCTACCGAGATGGACGCTATGACTATTCGATCGATACCCGAGATTTCGCGGATCTATTGAATGATCTTTCAAGCAATGCGAACACCAACCGGTATCGTATTCTCGAGACTCGAACCAATCGCGGAACTGCCCGAATCTCGGCTGTACATGAGTACACCGACCAGTGGGGCAGCCGACAACGGGTCTATCACTCGATCTACCTCGAAAACGAGAATGGTCAAATGGTTGTCCGAGAGTTCGGAACTTCGAATTCCAGAATCTGGTAATTCAAAAATCAAAGTCCCCGGACGTTCGTCTGGGGACTTTTTTTGCGTTTGGCAAGAAGCCACTGAATGGCATCCAATCTTAACTTAAGTGTTTGAGCTATCATTTCGGTCTACCATAAGGTGAACGATGAAATGGATTGGAATATTAGTCATTACCTTCGGATTCATTTCGTTCATTGGCCTCACGGCGTTCGAATCGTCTCTCCCGCTTGTTCAGTTCGTCAAGAAGGATAATGTCTTAACGTCCCCGGTCCACATAATTCTTCCACCGGATACAAAGTTCATCGCGGGAACCGGCACCAATGGAGCAAAGTTCGTCGACATTCATTCATCGGCAGCCAAGTACTTGGCGCTTCCACGTTATTTATGGCTGGCAAAACTAGGATGCTTTGGTGTTTGCGCCCTTGGTGCAATTGGATTGGCGTTTGAAACCTCTCGAGAAAAAGCAAGGCGATTGCACAAAGACTTTGAAATCTGAAGACACAATTACAGCTTCGCCGACACCCTTACGATCTCGGAATTTCTCAGAATCAAGAATTGGACATCCCGATCACTTTTCCAAACAAAAGTACCTTTACCTAGGTTTTGAAGGTCATAGCCTTTTTTCATGATTTCGACTGCGGGACCAGGATTTTCAAGGTTAACGGCATATGCCCTCAGCTCCTTTTGGTCGGAGCATCCAACTAGTAGCGTTCTTCCATCAGGACTTATTGTCATCGTTTCCGGTGCAGAAGTGAGTTCACCCAGTTCGACGATTCCTTTCTCTTCGACAAAGAGAACGGGTCTTGCTCGTTTGGGCTGAAAGAGTAGTACGATTTTTCCATTTGCAAATCGGGCTTCTTTGTATGTTTCCTTGGGTGCTCCAGCAAGCAAAGGAAACTCTTCAAAGGACATCATTCCTTGGCTTGACACATACAGAAATAGCTCTTTTCCATTCAGACCACACATAACCCATTTTTTGCCATCTTGTGCAAAAGTAAGACCAGTTTGAACCTGCAAATCAGGGATTGAGTATCCGTTGATGTTGTATTGGTAAAAAGGGATATTTTTTCCGGTCGCAGTTGTACCGGTAAAGGAGTTTCGAAATGCGAGCTGTTTGCCGTCCGGTGAAAACAGCGGTTTACCATAGAACTCGCCTTTGTACTTCACTATCTTTCCGCGAAAACTTACGGAATTGTCATTGGAGAGCACGGCATATCCCTGGGAATTTGGGGCGGGAAAGAGGTGAACGGTTGTGTCTCTGAGTTGTTTTGAACCGTCCTTTCGTACGATGTAGTCACTAGAAGTTGGTGTGTCAGCGTTAATATTAGTCCCTTCGGGGACTTTTAGTTTTTCGCTAATCTTCAGGTAGAAAAGGGAGCCGTCTTCACTGAATGATATCTTCTCGATTTTTTCAAACCATTCCGTGACTCCGCCCGGATATACCAACCGCGAAAGGGCTTTGTCGCGTTCAACCCAACAAATTCCCCCAGTCTCGCCGGCAAGAAACAAACTTTCAATAGGGAACTCCATGGGACGTTCAACCCCATTGAAAAATAGCGATGAAGGGCTTCGCAATTTTTGGCTGGCGAGAAATGCATAGTCGTCACTGTTTCGCGAAAAAAGGACAGTTCCGTTGGACAGAAATGGTCCAAATGACCTTCCATCAATAGTCAACTTGTGATCCATCGTGCTGTACGCAAAGTGAGTTAAATCCGGGGAAATAGTGATTGAACCCGGTGTGACCTTACCTTTTTGGTTCTTAAACAGCTTTGTCTCCGTAATGCCACCTACATGGACTTGAAAGATTGAGATGATTGCGATTGCGTTCAAGATCATAATTAGATAAGGTTGTCCGATGAATTCAAAAGTTACTGTCGGCCGTGTTGCAGAAGAGCAAGCTGCTCAGTTTCTGTTGAATTTGGGCTATACCATTATCACTCGGAATTACCAAATTCGTGGTGGTGAAATTGATCTGATCGCGCTTGACGGAAATGAACTTGTCTTCGTGGAAGTGCGGTGGCGAAGTGATGATATGGGCGAAGAAAGCATTGGCACAAAGAAGGTGAATGCGTTGCGTCGAACGGTTCAGCATTATTTGACTGAGATGGACGAAACCAGGATTTGGCGCTGCGACTTAATTGTGGCTAGCCCTAAGGAATGTCGTCACCATCGGAATTTCTTGAGTTCATAGACTCATTTCGCTTCGGCCGTCGTTACACTATTCATTGTGAAAGCAGTTGTCTTGTTCGTGTTGGTGTTTCTGACGGCAATTGGCTACTCTCAATTTCGAATCGATCCTCAGAAAATCCCTATCGTGCAAAAGAAACGCCGGGCACTCATTATCGGCGCGAACAACTACCAGAACTTAGGCAAGCTCAATTACGCCAACTCCGACGCCGAAAGGTTTCGGGACGCCCTGATCAAAGGATTTGGATTCAAGAGCGATTCCATTCGCTTCATTTCTGATGCACCCGAAAGTCTCATTCGGCCGGTTGCAGCAACCATTCTTAGCGAACTTGACAGTATTTTGAAGGACCCAGTTTTGGACAAAGGAGACCTTTTCATCCTGTACTTCAGCGGTCACGGAATGGCAACACCAAAGGGAGATTATCTTTGCTCGACCGATTCGAAGTCGTCCGATGTCGAGACCACTGGTCTGCCGGTTACGGAACTTGTTCAGCGCCTTGTTAAGGCGAAGCTGCGCAATGTTGTCATTCTCGCTGATGCCTGCCGTGCAGGCGAAAAAAATGAGTTTGGTTCGGAATTGTTTGAACAGGCTCGGAAGGCGAATATTGCCGTCATGCTGGGCTGTAGCCCGGGACAAAAATCGTTTGAGGCTCCTCAGTTTCAGTCGGGTGCGTTTACGTATTTCCTGCTCAAAGCACTGGGTAATCCGAAAAATCGCACTGAATCAGGTGGTTTGTGGATGAGCCGAATTGCAGCCAGTGTCGAGAGCTCGGTCTTCGAATACACCAAGCACGATTACGGCGATAATGCCCAGCGCCCTCGAAGCTTTGCCGACCCAACGAGCGACGTAATGCTTGCAAAATTTGTTACAAAGCCCGAAGACCGATCCATATCTAAGGATGTCAATGAGGACTTAGCGATGGTGACAGATCCAGAAAAGATTTCCGACGGTATGACCGAAATTGGCGAAAAGCTTTTGTTGGCGAACGACTTTGAAAAGAGTTTAGAGGCCTGCAAACAAGCGGTTTCCCTGAACCCTGGAAATTTGTATGCGGCGTATTACGCTTCTATTGCCACTTCATATCTCGGGCGAAGTGGTGAGCAAGAGAAGTTTTGCGACCTGTTGAAACAGTCGAGCGAGCCATACTTCCGGAACCTCGGAGTCGTTCAATCAGATAGCCGCACAACCCAAGTGCCGGATCGTCTAAAGGCTCTCGAAGCATATTGGGAGTCCAGTCCCAAGGACCCTGTTACCGCCATGATTATTTGGGCAAAGGCAAGAATCTATTGCCCGCTCTCGATCACCAAATCCTTACTGGTCAAAATGCTCCCAGCTATCGCGCAAAGTTCCCGAATCAAGTCTTTCTTTGAAGCCGAAGTTGCAGTTGCGGACGGCAAACTCGAATCAGGTCTTACCAAATATCGCGAAAGCTTAAAGATTGCCGAAGGAAAAGCCTTGGTTACAGACGAGTTCCTGACAATCTTGCAATTTCCGTTACTTCGCCAACTCAGACGAGACGAAGAACTAAAGGAGTTGATGCGGGCTCAATTCAGCAGTGAGCAGGTATCGCAAACACTTTGGATTCCGATTGCAAGCAACCTCAAGGAATTGGGCAACCGGGATGCGGCAGTCGCAATCATCAAGAAAGGGATCAAGGATCCGAACCTTACCGAACAAACAGTGGTACTTGCGGCGGAAATCATTGGCGCCTCGCTTGGTGACATTGTCGATGATCTTGAAGTCGCTCAAAGAGCAAGTCCATACAGTTGGAAGATTCGTGTCGTCACTGCGATCGGTCGGGGAATAAAGAATCAGGACTCAAGTGCAATTGAGAAAGCGTTTGATGAAGCAGCAAAGTACTGTGATGACGACCTCGAAATTATTTCGCTGACCTATACAATTGAGGACTCGATTTTTGAAGATGCAACGAGGAATTTTGGAATACCGGCGGAAAAGTTTCTTGAAGCGAAGGAGCTTTTCCGACAGATGTTCCTCAATAAAGTCGACCGAATTGGCACCGACTCAGTTAAGTGGTATCAGCTCGGAGATCTTGGACTTGATATGCTGCAAGGTCCATCTACTTACAGGCTATTCAAGCAATACATTCGTGACTTCAACGCAAGCTCAGTGCTCGGCTCGGAGTTTTACACGATGCTCTTCCGTCTCGCTATCTCGGTAGAGGATGACAAAATGGTTCAATTTGCGGTCAGTAACCCGGGACTTCCAGAGCCGGATAGATCCGACCTTCGGCTCTTGTACTCGGCCTATCTCGTTTCAAGAGGCGACTATGCGGCGGCAAAAACCAATTTTGGGTCGGTCGGTGAAGTCTCGAAATCCAATGTCCTAGTTAAAGAAAGTTTGGCTTTGGTCTTCAAAGCCCGAACCGGTGACCTCTCGGGACTGAGAAAATTTGTCCAACAAAAATTTGATGACATTGAGGGTTCCCTTATTGCCGAAGGTGTTGCAGCCCTTGCTCTTTCCGATCTTGGCAAAAATGACGAGGCATTTGAGCATCTGGCTCACGTCACAAGAAACCAAGCCACCATGGTTTCGTCGGTTCCCCTTCGATGCTCGGAACGCTACATAAAGCTTCTAAAGTCTAAAGGAAGTATTGAAACAGCCGACGAACAGCTCTTTGAAATCCTTAAGTCAAATCAAACATCACCGGCAATCATGGCTTGTTATTTTGGTTCTCGACCTGGGGTCGAGAACTTTGTCGGACATTTTTCAGCCGACACAAAATGGGTCTCGGAGCAAAGCTATGATCCTAGGAACCCAGCTCACAAGTACGAATACAAGTTAGCTGCTGCTGGTGATGGAATATTCGACATGATTGTTGCGTCAAACGGAAGTGTCAAAGGATCAATCAAAGTCGCGGGTGGCGACTCGTTTGAACTCACAGGAAGAGTGGACCAGTTTGGCAACTTACGCGGGAAAGCGAAAAGCAAACTCCGCAGCCTCGATTTCGAAGCGAAGTTAGTTAGCAACACCTATAAGAAATCCGAGACTTTCAAAAAGTCAAGTGTGGGACAAATGATCAAAGTCTATGATGAAAAAGGACTGGTGACTCATTGGTTTTTGCCTGCTTCGGTTTTGAATCCCTAACCTATACTTCGCAATTTAACGATTTCGAGGATCGGCAACAAGATTGCCAAGCTCAGTACGAAATATCCAAAGCCCGCCTTCAATTTTGAACCATCTACTTTTTGGCGAAGCAAGGAACCAATCACCATTCCGGCTCCAGCAACCGCCATGATTCCGCCAACAAATCCCCAGGGAATGTCAGGATGTTTCAAGTATTCTCCGGCAAATCCGGAAATCGTGATCATGAGGACCGCGCAAAGAGATGTTCCGACCGCGAGTTTCATCTCCAATCCGAAGAAAAGCGCAAGTACTGGGACAATTAAGAACCCACCGCCAATGCCAAAAATTCCGCTGATTAGACCAATAAGTAAGCCAAAGCAGATTCCCGTGATAGGGTGTGGATTCGTTGGCGCTTCATATTTTTTGCTTCGAATCATCGCAAGCCCGGCGGTCACCAATATGATCGCGAATGCGAATATCATCGCAGATTGCCGGGGAATACCCATGATCGTGTCGGGAAACAGCTTCACGATGTAACTGCGAGAGATAAATGCCATGATCGCAGTTGGAATCCCAAACTCGAAAGCTTTCTTGAAGTCAACCACCTTCTGCTTTGCAGCCATAATTGTGCCGACTCCGCTTACCAGAACGCTCACTCCCAAGGAGTATCCGGTGGCATGGTCAAAGGTTTGCCCCAGCATATATACCAGTATTGGAATGCTTACAATCGCGCCACCGGCACCGATAAGACCAAACGAAACACCGGTCAATAGGATGAAAAAGTAAGCTAGAATCTCCATTTTGAGGCAATGTTAAGCATACGTCATTGGACTACGTGGAACCATTCTGATCCAAATTTAGTCGGTAAAATAACTAGGCTCATGCATTCTTCTTTTTCTTTTAGGGCGCTTTCGCTCGCCTTTGGCTTTGGCTTGACTGCAATGTCCTTTTCGCAGCTTCGAGTCGCTACGTGGAACATTACCAATTACACGAGTGGTCGAGACGTTGCTTTCCAAACCGCAATTTTCTCGGCTTTCTCGGGTCGAAGCTTCAACCCTGATGTCCTAGTTGCACAAGAATTGAAAGGCACCGTTGGTATCAACAATTTTCTTAATATTCTTAACAGTGCGCCTGGTCAAGCCGGTCAATGGGCTTTTGGGACCCCCTACCTCACCACCGGAGATACCGACAGTGCGATGTTCTATCGTAAATCCAAAGTTGATTTCATAGGACTATCCAATATTTCAGGTGATCCGAGATCGACTCAAAGGTACGACTTTCGAATGAAAGGATACGGCGCTGGAAGCACCGTTAACCCAGAGATTAGCTACTATTCGTCGCACCTAAAGGCTGGCTCCACATCTGATGATGAGCTACGACGAACTACCGAAACGACAAACATCCGAAATAATGCTGCTGCTCTCCCAGCCGGGCGGAACTTCCTCATCGGCGGTGATTTCAACATTCATGGGTCTAGCGATACAAGTTATCGAAAGTTAGTGGATGCTTCGACTCCAGGTTCTGGAACTGCTGGTCGATTCTTTGACCCCATCAATTCTTCGTTCACAAGTGGCGGTGGAAACATCACTTGGAATAATTCTAGTACGTACCGATTCCTTCACACCCAAGATCCTTACGGAGCGGGAGGAATGGACGACCGATTCGACTTTATCCTCAATAGCCAGTCGTTCCGCGACGGCAAAGGGCTCGAATACATCGGATCACAGACCGCTGCATACAGTACGACGACTTGGGACGATCCGAATCACAGTTACCGCGTCTGGGGCAATGACGGAACCAGCTTTAACACGACCCTAACAACTACCGGAAACACCATGGTTGGCGCAACGATTGCCCAAGCTCTTCGGGATTCCACCGGAAATTCTAACCCCAACAATACTGGTGGACACCTACCGGTCTTTATGGACGTTAAACTCCCTGCGGATCTGACCAACGATAAGTCAACTCTCGATTACGGTACGAGAATGATCAACACCAGTTCATTCGAGAGTCTCACGGTCAAAAATAATGTTGATGCTTTGATCTGGACCACCGCCGGAGTTCAGAACATGAACTATAGCTTTTCGATTGTCGGTTCTGGTTTTCTTGCTCCAACTGGTTCGTTTGACCTTTTAGCCGGGCAATCATTAGAAAGCTTCTTCCAACTGGATACATCGACTACTGGGTTCAAATCTGCAACTCTCAACATTACCGACAATGTAACTGGGCAGTTCCGACAAGTATCGCTTTCTGGTACGGTCGCGGTCCCGGAGCCAGCAACATTAGCTGGATTAGCACTTGGTTTAGGTGTGTTGCTTCGTCGCCGGAAGAAATGATTCATTTCTCGGTATCCTAGAGCTTGAATGAAGAAGCTTTGGGGTGGTGCTTTCAGTGAGTCAACCGCCGATCTCGTGGATCGTTTTGGACAAACGATCCATACGGATCTTAATTTTTGGCAAGAAGACATTATTGGCAGCGTTGCCCACGCCCGCATGCTCGGTGAAACCGGCATCATCACAAAAGAAGAAGCCAAGATCATCTACGATGGCTTAGAAAAAATCCACGATGATGGTCCCGAGGCTCTTCGGTTGGACGTTGAGGACGTGCATACCGCAATTGAGATTCGATTATATGAGCTCGTTGGCGATGTCGCTGGAAAACTTCATACGGCAAGAAGCCGAAACGACCAGGTGGCAACTGCAGCTCGTTTAATGCTCCACAACGAACTCCTGATCGTCCTTGACCTGATCAAATCGCTTCAATCAGAATTGTTGGTGCAAGGCGAAAAATACAAAGCCGCGATCATGCCTGGCTTTACCCATCAGCAGCATGCTCAACCTATTACCCTTGGTTTCCATTTGCTTGCCCATTTCTGGGCTTTGCAGAGACATGGACATCGAGCCGAGCAGCTTTTTAAGCTAGCGAACTACTGCCCACTAGGCGCGGCTGCCCTCGCGGGGACAAGCTTCCCGATTGACCGACAAATGACCAGTGATGAGCTTGGCTTTACGGCTCCAATTCCGAACGCCCTCGATGCAACTAGCGATCGGTCGTTCATCATGGATGCCCTCCATGTTTGTGCGCTCATCATGATAGACCTTAGTCGAATCTCTCAAGAGCTTGTGCTTTACAGTGGACGAGAATTTGGATTCATCAAACTCGCGGATTCGGTCACCACGGGATCATCGATCATGCCGCAAAAGCGAAATCCGGACATGGCGGAGCTTATTCGCGGTCGAACTGGACGCGTTATCGCCAACTGGGTCACCCTCGCCACAGTCATGAAAGGATTGCCGTTGGGTTATAACCGGGACACCCAAGAAGATAAGCCACCATTGTTCGATTCATTGGGCAAAGTAAAGGACTCTCTTCAGTTGATTCAGCTTCAGCTTGAGACATGCGAATGGCAACTCGACACCATGAAAGCCGCAACCATTGGAGATTTCTCGACCGCTACTGACCTCGCTGACTATTTGGCAGCAAACGGAACTCCGTTCCGAGAAGCACACGACATGGTCGGAAAGGTGGTCCTTGGCTGTAACGAGCGCAATATCACCCTGGAAAATCTGGATGAGAAGACGTTAGGTGAAATCTGTCCCGAAATTCCAGTTGATGCCCTCGGTGTTCTTAAACCTGAAGATTCTGTCCGTCGCCGAGAATCGTTTGGAGCGCCAGGTCCTAAAGCCATGGAAGTGCAGATCGCTCAAGCCACAAAGGTTTTTGAGGCTCGAGGATTTGAAGAAATTGTTTGATTGAAACTTCCTGTTTATAACATATTTAAGGAGTTTATGAAA
>JAYVHY010000398.1:0-2766 GCA_043770615.1 Armatimonadota bacterium
GGGGTGTTTCTTGGGTGTTTCTGGGCATCGAAGCGAGAAGATATTGCGATTCTTGCGACAGCATTTGCGGCAATCCTTCCAATGAACTGCGCACTGAGCGGAGCAATATCCAATGATCCACTTGTTATCGCGATGATCGCCTGGAGCTTTGCGTATTGCTCGAGAGCTCTAAATTGTGAAGATGTAACGAAAGCCAGAGGCTATTTGGCCTTCGCGGCCATTTTTGTTGGGTTAGCTTGCGTCTCCAAGTCGTCAGGTCTTGTTGCATTGGGTGGATTGTTTGCAACATGCATTTCTTTGAGAAATACGTTGCCGCTCAAGCCAATTTTGTTCACGGCAATAATGGCATTTATTCTGGTCTTACCCGTTTGGATAAGAAACCAAATTCTATATGGTGACCCATTAGCCCAAAACGTGTTCAAAGAGGCATTTAAACCAACAACCCCGTCCATCATCGCCGGAATTGAAGCATCAAATGCCCCAGGATCTGCTCATATCCAATATTGGATCAATTGGGTTGGATACTGGACTGCAAGAAGTTTTATTGGAGTATTTGGCTATATGGACATCTGGCTAAACTCAACTGGACGAGCCAATAGCAGCAAGGATCCAAATCTCCTGTACAAAATCCTCATCGGATTTATTGCCTTGGCAAAAGTTGGCTTTTTAGTTCACTTGCGCAACAAATGGAGCGAGGTACTGAAACCTGTACTTATTGGCTTGTTTATCTCAATCCTGACATTGCTTCTATTCGTAGCGTTCAATCTTACATATTTTCAGGCTCAAGCCCGGTACTTGTTGCCCGCAATGGCCCCAATCGCACTTATACTATCCATTGGATGGTTGAATGTCTTCCGATCGAAACTTGTCCCAGCACTATTGACAGTTGTGGTCCTGTTTGGCGGAACCACGATTTACTCCATAACCCGGTTAGAACCAGAATTCTCCGCTCGAATCAGCGGAATAGTGTCACCTCAATAGCTAATTGCTGCGTCATATAGAGGTTAATGGTGTCGATCTACTTTGAGGGTACGGGAAGTTTTGACGAGGATTCAATCCTTGTAGAAAGGTTTCTTGTCGGAGAAATCTCGGCCTTCGAGGCGATTTACGCAAAGTATTACGCAAAGGTCTTCTCCCTTTCAAAAGGAGTTTTGATCAGCGAAGAAGAGGCCGCCGATGTCACTCAAGAGGTCTTTACCCTCGTTTATCGCAACTTACATCGCTTTAATCGACAAGCAAAGTTTTCAACGTGGCTATTCCGAATAACGATAAATCGAAGTATTCAAGAGTCACGCAAACGACGATTCAAACACAAGCATGTTGAGCTCAGCGAGGCTGCGGAAAGTGTCGCTCCAGAAATGGCCGACGATCCAGATCCAAGAATTCAAGCCGCAATGGAGAAATTAACCCCTCAGGATAGGGCCATTTTATCCCTATTCTATTGGCAGGAGCAAAATCTACAAGAGATTTCAGAGTCAATGGAAATCAATCTAAACGCTGCCAAAACAAGGCTTTATCGAGCCAGAGAAAGGTTCCGAATCTATTTTGAAAAGGAGGTCCCCTATGATTCCGAGAGAAATTGATGAACTCATGTGGACCATTGCAGAAGGAACCGACCATTCTGCGATAGAAGCATTTGGTGACCGGTATCCAAATTTACGAGAGGAATTGCTGAGGCGGATAAGAACCGTAAATGCGCTCAAGTCAGGCAACAAATCTCTAAAGTCTGCAAAGGTTCCTACATTTCAAAACACCCAAGTCCGTCCAACCAATAGAAACTTTGCTTGGGCATCCCTGGCATTCGCCGTCATTGCAATGTTCCCATTTGGAATTTATCGAAGTGTAAGTCACTCTGATGAATCAACCACGGTTCCAGTTACTAATATTGAGTCTAAGTTGCAACCGAACGCTAGTTTAGAACCGCGCCCTGATCGATCACTCGATCCAATCAATGTTCCCAACAACCAAACCGAGGGGCAAAACAAAGGTCAGGTACCGAATCAAAGTCAACCACCAAATTTCCCGGTTTATCCCAACCAACCGTCCAACAGCGAAAAACCCTCAAGCGCTTTGCAAACTCTCAAGCTTGAATCGGCGCCTTTGCATACGGCGCTATTACTGATTGGAGAAGCTGGACACTTTAGTATCAGCATCGGACCAGGCATGCCAAACCCGATCGTGAAACTGGACTTTGTCAATATGGACCCTATGGACATGTTGAAGGAATTGGGACGCGATTATGCCTTTACGCCCATTGTCGACGGTCCTCATTCTATATTAATTCTTCCAAAAAAGGATGAAGACGAAAGCCAAATCACCGGGAATGGTTGACGTAAGAGGCTAGGTCGGATATAGTTGAGGGGTTCATGCGAATCCAACGGTATTCAGATGTAATTGAAAGCATCAGCGAAAAAGCATTCTATTTTTTCGTAGGTGCTCTTGTCAGCGGAGCCTTCGGCGCCTTATTGCTCAAATATAGAGGTGATGGGTACTTCGTTGGTGTCGGTTACGTCTTATTCGCCGCGGCAATTGGTTTTGCTGGATATGGAATATATGTCGTTTCCCAAACTCGGAAGGTTAGCAGTTTTACAATTGAATGTCCGATTTGTACGGAAGTCAACGAGCTAACCGACAAACCCCTGGACGAGGATATCACTTGCATCGCTTGCAACCATAGGGTCCCGATCAAGAATGGTAAGGTTTTGCCAGTCATGCAGGTTCGCTGTGGCTACTGTAATTCCCTGAACTATTACAGTGACAAGACTG
>JAYVHY010000399.1:0-6047 GCA_043770615.1 Armatimonadota bacterium
GAATGTTGATCCCATGGCCTCATGAAGAATCCAACGTAGTATCCAATTCCAATCAAGACAGAAATCAACCGGCGAGGCGAACTAACAGCTCGCTTGATGCCGTTGAGCAATTGTCTAAACCACAAGTACCATAGAACTCGAGCCGTATTCAATTATTCGACCTCGCCAGTCAAGCTCAAAAATAGTTCTTCCAACGACTTGTCTTCCATGTTATAATGGGCTCGAAGTTCCTCTGGGGTTCCCTCGGCGAGTAACTTTCCTCTAGCCATAATCAAGACGCGATCACAAAGCTTTTCGGCAGTGTCAAGCAAATGAGTTGAGATGAGGATTGAGCCGCCAGCATCTCTCGCGTTGATCAGCTCTTGTTTTAGTTCATGAGCACCAGAAGGATCAATCCCAATAAGCGGTTCATCGAAAAGAAACACGTTCGCTTCATGGATCATCGCGCAAGCAACCGAAAGCTTCTGTCGCATACCCTTGCTGAGCGTCGCAACTAAATTTTCCTTCTTTTCCCAAAGGTGATATTTTCTCAATAGGGCTTCATGATCACGATCAAATTTGGCTAAATTGTCAAAACACATCGCAACAAATCTTAAGTGCTCGTATACCGAAAGCAACTCATAAAGCGATGGAACTTCAGGAACGAAAGCTAACCCTCGCTTGGCATTCATTTGATCGTTGATGAGATCATGCCCGTTGATCAGGATTTGACCAGAAGTTGGCCGTAGTATCCCGGCCATACATCGAAGAGCGGTTGTCTTTCCAGCTCCATTTGGACCAATCAATCCAACAATTTCGCCAGGGCGAATTGTGAACGTTAAGTCATTGACTGCACGATAATCCTTGTATTCCTTTATTAAGCCTGTGACTTGAAGCATCCGTACCATTTCTACCTGATCTAGAGCTTTTTCGTTTTGTTTGTGCCATGCTACGGAAGCATATGTCCGTCGAACAGTTATCTCAGAAGATACAAACGGAAATCGCGAAAGTAATTTCCGGGCAACATGAAGTGATCGAACAGATCGTTGCGGCAACCTTTGCCGACGGTCATGTCTTACTAGAGGGTGTCCCTGGTCTCGCAAAGACTCTAATGGTCCGATCTCTCGGTCAAGTATTCGGTATGAAGTTTGGTCGAGTCCAATTCACCCCGGACATGATGCCGTCCGATGTCACCGGAACGATGGTGTATGACTCGTCGAAGAACGAGTTTCAGTTTCGACCTGGTCCCCTGTTCGCTGGACTTCTCTTGGCCGACGAAATTAACCGAACTCCGCCAAAAACTCAGTCTGCCCTACTAGAAGCCATGGAAGAACGAAAAGTAACAATCGATGGAATTTCCCATCAGTTGCCATCTCCGTTTTTGGTATTTGCCACCCAAAACCCGCTCGAATACGAAGGCACCTATCCTTTGCCCGAAGCTCAGCAAGACAGATTTCTGATGAAAGTTTTGCTAAGGTATCCAACTCCTGAGCAGGAAATTGACATCTTAAAGCTTCACCACTCGGGATTTCATCCTCAAAATCTTGAGGAACGAGGATTGCAAACCGTATCTTCGGTCGAAGAACTGAGGGAAATGCAAGCCGAAGTGACTCGAACAAAAGTCGAGGATAAAGTCTTCAACTATATTTACGAAATTGTAAAGATGACTAGAGATAACCGCGATATCATGGTCGGGGCATCTCCTCGGGCTGGCATAGGACTACTCAACATCTCGAAAGCGATTGCTCAAATGCGAGGAAGGGACTTTGTGATCCCTGATGATGTCAAGGAATTAGCACCGGCAGTTCTTCGTCATAGAATCCAACTTAGGCCGGAATCAGAAATAGAGGGTCAGGCATCCGACGACGTACTAACTCGGATTTTGGATACGATTCCTGTACCTCGGTAAACCTTTCGGCAGCTTAGGTCGTCTAAGATCAGACCATGATTCTATCGTCCTTCATTTTTGGTTTCCATTTTGCAGTGCAAACTGCGGCATTCCAGTTATCGGTGCCGACATTGGGTAAAGCCCCGAACGGTGAAGTCATCGTCGGAAAGGTAAACGGAATTGCCATCAAGGCCAAGGACATCGAGGACCTTCTTTGGGACGTTCGAGGTGAAGAGATATTGAACGATATCATGTTTTATCAAGTCGCAAAGATGGAGGCAGACAAACTTGGGGTCGTCGTCACCAACATGGAAGTCGAGCAAGAAGTCGCACGGCAAAAAGATCTTATGCGACCAGGCCTGGCGCCAAACCAAACCATTGACGATGCCCTAGCACTCGCTGGACAAACTCCAAGTCGAATGTTTCTTGCCGCAAAATCCTCACTCTACTTTACGAAAATTGCCCTTCAAGACTTTGACGCAAAAGCCTTTGTCCGGGTCTCCACAATCGTGGTCCATCCGAGATCTGACAATGCCTCAGATATTGCCGCAACGATTCAAGTCGTGCAGAAAGCATACGATCGAATCAAAGCTGGTGAGCCCTGGGATAAACTCGTTAACGAGTTAGTGACCGATCAAGAAGGAAAGCAACAGCTAGGACTTCTTGGCTGGCGTGAATTAACCGCCTTTCCCGATGTAGCGAAGTCCCAATTGATTGCTCTAAAGAAGGGAGATATCACTCAGCCTGTCCAAACCAAAAACGGTATTCAGATTTTTCGAATCGAAGCAAAGGGCGATGGAGCCACGAAAGCTGAGCTCGAGCAAATGAGAGTTGAACTAACTGAGCTCCTAAAGTTTCAAGCTACTCAAAAAATAAAGAAGACTTTAAAGATCGAAAAGCTATATCCACCAAAAAAACCTGGACTTTAACGTGTATCGTTAGGGAATGACCGTCACAGAAGCATTACATAAGAGGCGAGCAACACCTTCATTCGATTCAAAAACCGAGATTTCCAAATCTGAAATCGAAAGACTAATCGATTTGGCTAACTTCACACCAAGTTCGATGAACCTGCAACCATGGGAGTTCCTCATCTGTATGAGTAATGAGGAAAAAGCCCGCATGCAGTCGGTCGCCATGAACCAAGCAAAAGTTTCTGAGGCATCAGCGGTTATTGCCGTAGTTTGTAATTTGAACTTTCCGGACCATGCTGAAGCTGTTGCCAACGGGGCAATTGAACGCGGGTATTTCACTGACGAACGAAAAAGCGGATTTATCAAAAACGCGAGCTCATTCAAGGACAATAGCCAATCACTTCGCGATGAAGCAATAAGAAGTTGCAACCTTTGGGCAATGGCATTCATGATGGTTGCCACTGAGTCAGGGTGGGATTCTGCCCCAATGGGCGGATTCGTCCCCGAAGCTTTAACAAAAGAATTCGGACTTCCTGATTCACATTTCCCGACCATTCTGATTGCCATCGGAAAGGCAAACCCTGCGATTAAGATTCTTGAAAGAAATGTTCGATTCTCGGCTGCAAGCCTTGCGCACTATGGAAATTGGAAATAACTAACACAAAATCTATACGAATCTGCGAACTAAGTGGACATTAAAATGCGTCATTGCTTAAGACTCATGGGGAGAGGATCAATAAGAGCTTGGATTGGGGTAGCTGCCTTTGCGGTTTCTTCAATATCCAATGCACAAGGAATTCGCCTGACAGTTCAACCGGTTTGGTCAGGAATCACATCGTACGATGCAACTCCCTACTACGCCAATATCGAAAACTTTGGTCGAAACGAAGAAGGAGTGCTGACCGCAAGTAGCCCCGAAAGCCCATCAAATCTGACCTATCCTGTGGAGTTACCTTCCGGCTCAAAAAAGAGGGTTCTATTTACAAATGGAGGTTTTGGAGATGGAAAAGTGTATCTTCGAACCTCTTCCGGCATTAAGGACGCCACCATCAAAACAAACTATGGAAGTGAAGAATCAAAGTACGGATTGATAAGCGACAATCCGTCAGATCTCATCTTCATGAAAAACCAGGGAAGCGATCAATCTGGATCGGCAATTGTTGGCGTTGGGGGGTGCATTCCCGACGATGCACCAAGCCGAAGTTTTGGCTACGACTGCTTGGATGCTCTGGTGCTAGGTGATGGTACTGAAAAACTACGCGATGAACAAATCCTAGCGATCAAACGGTACGTTCAGCAAGGCGGAGTTCTTCTCTTCATCGGTGGCGCAGCGCCTTCCGCATCCAGTGACCCTCGTTGGAAAGACATCATTCCAGTATCAAACTCAACCGTAGTCACATCAAACGGACTGAGCCAGCGGATTGGCACATTACAATCCGGAACCATCAAAATAAACTTAAAGCGAGGCAATTGTGTAACAAAATCCTATGGCTTAGGGTTAGTTTCCCTCCTTTCTGTCAACCCATTCGAGTCTCCCATTAGAGAGTTCGAAGAAAGACGTGCATTGGTTTCTCGATCCATGCCAAGGACCCACCACAAAAGAATCTCTAACCTTCTCCAACAGCAGGTTGGCATCAACGAGTATTCGTCGCGATATGGCATGGGCTATGCTTCACCGTCTACTTCTGCCGCCGTATACAGTCCAACTGGGGCACCAGTTCCAGTCGCAACGACAAAGTCCGGGATGCCATTTGCTCGGGAAGAGTCGCAAGATCCATTCCAAATTAAGCCTCCATCAGTTTCAAACATCATGTGGATACTGATCGCTTACGCTATCTTTGTCGTGCCGATCAACTTTCTCGTACTCAGAAAAATTAACCGGCTAGAGATTGCTTGGATTTCGACCCCCGTTATAAGCGTGCTGTTTAGTTTGGTTCTGCTTAACAGCACTTTTGGACTCTATAAATCGACCGCCACCACTCGAACAACTTCAATCGCTATTCTTGGAACCGGAAATGCCGAATCGGTAGTGTTTGGAAAGTCGGAAATGTTTTTCCCTCGGGCCAAATCAACCGATCTCCAGCTATCAAATGTCGAATCGTTAGTTTCTACCGGACAATATTCTGAACCAAACTCCGGGAGTTTAGCCTTCGTTGATGACGGTCGACAAATCCTAGCTCCCGAAGTTACAACCGGCAATCTTGCCTTCAAGGAGATTGCATACGTTCAAACATCCGCCAACTTAGCTGGTCTTGACATATCTTTGGAAACATCGAATGGAATACCGATGGTTCGACTCAGAAATCAATCTCACGCCAATCTAAGCGGAATTACGCTTTACGGGCCGGGAGCCGAAAGACTTATCAAAAAGCCCTTACCAATTGGTGCTAATATTCTCGAACCAATTTCGAACCTAGTCAAATCGGTGGCAACAAAAAAAGAAGACGATGCTAAAAGTGCATGGCAATCCTTAGCTAACGCAGTACCAACAAAACTGGTCGTTCTCGCCACTGCCGATACGATGAGAGTAGGTCCAAAATACGGAGATGGACATCCGGCATCAAGGTATATGGTCGTCGCCGTGCCCCAATGGAGAAATCCAAATTGAAGTTAAATGTCAGAACGACTTGGGATCAGCTCTTCGCAAAGAACCCGATGATGGTTGAAATCAATCGGTTTCGAAAGCGTTTTCTCTCCTTTCGTGGGTCATCTGTTGCCATCAATGGCGGAATAGGAATCGTCCTGGTGATCTATGCACTTTTTGCAATAAGTTGCGTTTATTTTCGGGGCGAATTTGATCCACTAATCCTGCTGACTCTTTTCGTTGGCTTGATGCTGTTTGTAATCCCTCTCCTTGTTCACAGCTCAATTGCCGGAGAAAGGGAGAGAAGAAGTTGGGAAATGTTGCTTGTTGCGCCGATCAGCCATGCCCAAATAATTGTCGGTAAATTCGTCGGCGGATTTGCTGGTTTTGGAATGGCCTTCGGTCTTTTCTTGATTCCCGTTTTCATTGATGCCGCTTCTTATCCGAATGTCGATGCAATTAACCTGCTCCTTGGAATCCTAACCGTTATCGCTCAGGGGGCGTCCTTGATCGCGATGACCCTCCTAATCTCATCAAGAGTAAAGCGGCCCATTATCGCGCTGGCGGTCTCAATTGCCGTTGTAATGGTGGTGTTCTTCTTCATTCCAATTTTTGTTCAAGCCCTTCGTACTTTCGGCGGGAATTTTGTGACTGGAATGATCTCGCCATTTGAAGTCTTGCA
>JAYVHY010000400.1:0-6047 GCA_043770615.1 Armatimonadota bacterium
AATGTCCTTGGGCAAGCTCGTCTTTTGAATCCAGTCGATGTTGTAATAAAGGAGATTCACGTTCTTTGAGCTCTGGTTGATGATCTCGATTCGACATGAGTTTTTGAATGGCATTTGCCAAAAGCAGTTGTAAGCATCGCCGTCATCGACCACAACCGGAAGGCTTACTACTTCTGACCGTTTCCCGAAGGCGTTGGCAAAGAAGTCGCCGACCGGTGCTTCGACTTGGGGCTTTTTCGCTCCGTCGAAGAAAATTCGAAGGAGCATCTCTTGGTGGTTTGCCGATCCTTGAGGAGCCCATTGTTGAACCTCTGGACCAAGAAAGGTGAGCCACATATGGGTGATTATGCCGGGTCCTTTCGCATCCATCAGGACGTGAGTTTGCCCGGCTTCAACCCGAAAGTTGTCGGAGTTGCTTCGTTCAGTATTGTCTGAGAGAGGTTTGGAGTTACGGTCATACCTGCCGTCCTTACCTTTGCGAAATGTCGACGACTCTCGCCGACTGATTCCGTCTTGTGGTTGAAGCAAGTTGCCAAGTGCACCAACACTAACTTGGGCAGGACTTTGTTGCCGAAAGGCTACAAGAAGAGTCAACGAGAAAAGCAGATCAATGAATCGCCGCATGGATAATCTCCCGAATTCATTCTTGCATAGAAACCAGTGGGTAGAATCCAGCCAAATCAACGACCATGCGGACACAATCCCAACAAAGTAGTTGGATTTCCTTATTCCAAAAGTATCAGGGTCTTGTTGGCCTCATTGTGCTTTTGATTGGTGCCGCCATTTCGGTCAAGGCGACGTTCTTTTCTGCGGCAAATTTCGCTAATATTCTCAATCAGCTGGCAGTTCCTGGGTTGCTTGCGGTTGGCATGACTTTTGTGATCCTCACCGGAGGGATTGACCTTAGTGTTGGCTCGCTCATCGGTCTGCTTAATTGCATTTGCGCAACTTGGCTGGTGTCCGGCAAGTCAACGCCCCTGACGATAGTCTTTGTGCTTGTTGTTGGAACCGGGATTGGGGCCATCATCGGCGGGGTGATCAGTGTTTCTAAAATGCAACCGTTTGTGGTTACTCTGGCAGCAATGGTCAGCTTAAGGGGAATTGCCTACGTTTACACAAACAACGGAACGGTTAGTGGGCTTGGGAACAAGCTCGATTTTCTCATTTCGCCTCAGCTTGGAGTTCCACTGAACGCCTGGATCATGTTGGCGATCACGTTGACGGCGATTGTCATCTTGTCCAAAACCGTTTTTGGTCGGCATATTTATGCAGTTGGGGGAAATCCCCAATCAGCAAGATACGCCGGTATCAACCTAACAAAAACGAGGGTAGGAGCGTATGCCATCAATGGGCTCTGCGTTGCTATTGCGAGCCTGATCTTTACCGCTCGAAATACCAACGGAGCACCGGACGCGGGCGCCGGATTTGAACTTGACGCGATTACCGCCGTCGTGGTCGGTGGAACTTCCCTCGTGGGCGGATACGGCAACATATTTGGAACGTTTTTGGGCGCACTTTTTATCGTGTGCCTCAATGTCCTTCTCATTCTCAAAGGGGTAAATACCTACGTGGGAATGGGTTGGAAAGGAATCGTCATTCTCGTCGCCGTCTATTTGCAGAGCATTGGACGCACTACAGACTCATGAAAAATCTCATCCCAATTCTCGCCCTTCTCGTCATAGCCGGCTGTTCTTCCGGCGGAGACACGAATACTACTCCTAGCACAACGCCAAATTCGTCTCAATCGAAGGATTTGCCGCTGGTTGTGTTTTCTCAAGCCAACTCTCAAGATCCGTGGCGCAAAGTTTTTGATGCATCAACCAAAGCGGAGGCAGACAAGCACGCATCGGAGTTCACGTACGAGACTCAAGATGCTTCCGGGAAATCTGAGACTCAGAACAACATGATTGACACGTTCTTGATTAAGAATCCGAAGGTCATGCTTGTTTCGCCGAATGACTTGTCGGTAACCAAGGCAGTTGAGAAGGCTTTCGAAAAAGGTGTGTCAGTCATCTTGTTGGATCGCGATATTGAAGGTGAAAAATACTCTTACTATATAGGTGGAGATAACACCGAAATTGGACGCCAAGCTGGGAAGTTTGTTGGCGAAAAGCTTAACGGAAAGGGAACCGTATTGATGATCCAAGGAATTGCCAACGTGACCGCGACGCAAAACCGACGAGATGGATTTTTGGAATCGCTGAAAGCGTTTCCTGGGATCAAAGTTATTCTTGGCGACGATTGCGGTTTTCAGCGACAAAAGGCTCGGGCCTATATGGAGTCATTCCTACAGAAGAATGAGCCGATTGACTGCGTGTATGGTCATAACGACGAGATGGCAATAGGAGCTCGGCTTGCTTGGGATGCAGCGCATCCGACCGGAAAGGCTCCGATGTTCGTTGGCGTTGACGGATGCCAAAAGGAAGTTGTCGAGATGATCAAGTCCGGGAAAATGGATGCGACGTTCCAGTACCCCACGCCAGGTGCCATGGGGATTCAAGTAGCCGCCGACCTATTGAAGGGGAAGAAACCAAAGGATCGAAGGATCATTTTGCCGACCGTATTGGTTGACAAGGCGTCGGCAGAAAAGTACCTGGCTGATAATCCCAACCTCGCTAACTAAAGGACTTCTAGCTGCATGAATCCATATAACATTCCCTCAATATCAACTCCAATTGAACCTAAGAAGGACGAAATCATTCTGGTTGCGAGTGGAGATTCGCGACTCGTCGCGAACCAAACTGGTTGGCCCGCCCAAGCGAATATGGAAGCCCAGATTGCCGATGCTTTCGAGGAAGAAGGGTTTATTGTCCGTCGTGCCAATCCGGTCGATCCCGACAAGGGTCACGGATTTATTGATTGTCAGAAGATGGGGATGGAAGTCTTTCAGAACATCCACCCAAAGGCAAGGATTATTGTTGCTGAGGCGGTTTGGCAATACAGTCATCACGTGCTCGCGGGTTTGAGAAAGCACGAGGGACCGATTCTGACAATTGCCAACTGGAGTGGTCAATGGCCCGGCTTGGTTGGGTTGTTGAACCTTAATGGGTCGTTGACCAAGATGGGTGTCAAGTACAGCACGATTTGGAGTGAGGACTTTACTGACGGCTACTTCTTGCATGGAATTTCAGAATGGCTTTCGACCGGAAAGATCAGCCATGACGTTTCGCACGTGAAAGCCTTAGGCTCCATGCGGTGCGGATCGGAAGAGCATGCTCTTGGTGTGGCTCTGGCGAATCAAGTGAAGCATGAACACGCAATTTTCGGGATCTTTGATGAAGGTTGTATGGGGATGTACAACGCCATCATCGAAGATGAGATGCTGAACAAGTGCGGCATCTATAAGGAGCGTTTGTCGCAGTCGGCGTTGCTAGCCGAGATGCTTCTGGTTTCGGACGATGAAGCTCGGGGAGTTTATGATTGGCTCTTGGGTCGCGGAATGAAGTTTGTCACCGGGACAAATCCGGTTACCGACCTGGTCGAAGAACATATCATTGGTCAGTGCAAGATGTATATCGCGGCGGTTCGGATGGCGGATCGTTATAACTGTGATGCAATAGGGATTCAGTATCAACTAGGGCTGGCGGACATGGCCCCAGCATCGGATCTGGCCGAAGGCTTGCTCAATAATCCGGATCGTCCGCCCGTTTTCCGTCGTGAGACTGGCGAGGAACTCTATAAGGGTTTGGCGTTGCCTCACTTCAATGAAGTAGATGAATGCGCGGGACTTGATGCATTTGTGACCAATCGGGTTTGGACAGCGATGGGTATGGATCCAAGCACGACGTTGCATGATCTCCGTTACGGCGAAGAGTTCGACGGTCAGTTTGTCTGGGTTTTCTTGATCTCGGGAGCCGCTCCAGCGTCACACTTTGTGGGGGGATACTCAGGTACGTCCAGTGAGCGGCAACCTTCGGTCTACTTCCGACTAGGCGGAGGCTCCCTGAAGGGAGTTAGCAGGGCAGGCGATGTAGTTTGGAGCCGTGTCTATGTGATGGATGGTGCCTTGCATTGCGATATTGGACTTGCTTCGGCTGTTTCGCTGCCCGCGGAGGAGACCGAGAGGCGATGGCAAATGACTACTCCAGCCTGGCCGATCATGCATGCCGTTCTGCACGGTGTGACGCGTGACCAGATGATGGCGAGGCACAAGGCGAACCATATTAACGTGGTTTACGCAGATAGTGCGGAGAAGGCAAAGAAGGGGCTTGAGGCAAAGGCGACCATGCTTCATGAAATGGGTATTCAAGTTCACATTTGTGGCGACGTATAATGCTTGTTAATGTTGGTTCTCTCCATTCTCATTTCCGCCAAGACGTTTGCCATGAATGATTTCATCGAAAAGGGAGCGGAGATTGTTAAGATCGCCCAAACTTTTCAATTTACCGAGGGTCCAGTTTGGACTAAGCGGAAGACCTTGTTGTTCACAGACATTCCAGCAAACAAGATTTATGAGTGGGACGGGAAGACAACGACAGTGTTTCGTGAGCCAACCAACAATGCCAATGGATTGACCCTTGACCGGGCAGGGAACCTCTATGTTTGCGAACACGGAAGCCGTACTGTTACGGTGACAGGGAAGGATGGCAAGAGCATGCCATTAGCGACTACTTTCAACGGCAAAAAGCTTAATAGTCCCAACGACGTGGCGGTTCATCCTCGCGGGGGGGTTGTTTTGTTCACCGATCCGAGTTACGGAATTCGACCGGAACAGGCGGAGCTTGATCACAAATCGGTTTATATGATTGACCTCAAGACCAAGTCCTTGACCCAATACTACAAAGGTAAGAACATGCCGAACGGCGTTCTGTTCTCTCCGAAAGGAGACTTTGTCTATGTTGCGGATTCTGGTGCTGGTCTTTTGGAGAAGTTCATCTTCGACGGAAAACCAGCCGGAACCGCGCTTTGGAAAGTGCCTGCGCCGGGGGCGGACGGTATTCGAGTAGATATGGCTGGGAACGTGTGGGCGGCGTGCGCTGACGGAGTGCGGGTTTACAGCTCGGATGGAAAGCTCCTGCAGACGATAAAGTTTCCCGAACAGCCGGCGAATCTCTGCTTCGGTGAAGACGGGAAGACTTTGTTCGTCACCGCCCGGAAAGGGGTTTATCACGTGAGAGTAAGTGTCAAAGGCGTGATGCCGGGCTTTTAGCTTTTGGCTTCCGGTTTTCTGCTTTCGGCTACGCGGAGTGAGACTAGCAGTGTTATCATGATTGCAAATGGCCTTTGGTCCGCAAATTGCAGAGCGAAGTAGGTTTCGCGGAATAGCAAATAGAGCAGGCAAAGTGACTCTGTTGATTTTTGGTCAATGCATTGGCGTTCTTTTTCCGCTGACCTTTTACCCACTTGGGGTGTGGGGCGGGCACACATTTCACTTCTACTTGGTTTGCGCCGTCGTACAGTCAGCGGCAATTTTCTACGGTATGGACCTGTTTGACCAATCGAGGAGCCCTTATTTGTGGTCGCTTGTGACTTATTTCATTACGGCTACAGTTGTTGGTGCAATAGTTTTTGCTGCTGGAACAAAGGAAATCTGGTTTCATGATGGCTCTTGCCTGCCGTTTGGTGGACCGACTTATCTGTTCTTCGCGCTGTTTGCCTTCGAGTTTTTGCCCTTTGCCTTGATCATTTCTCCACTTTGGATGGCCATTCGGTGGATCGAGAACATGGTCCAGGACATGTGGTTTCGCAAAAACCATAAGAAAATGCTCGAGGTTTTGTCCTCGTAGACGAGACTTTTAAAGCACTTCTCAAATTGAAACCCAAGAAAAGCTCTCGGGAAATCTGGACAATTCCCAAAGAAACCTGGCACCCTTGAATCAGGGTTCGATGGAGCGCGATTAGGCAATGTTGCCACGTTTCAGGTTCAATCGTGGTTTTACCCTAACGTTGAAAACCGTGACAGCCAAGAATTTCAAGACGTTTGAGCCAAACAAAAAGAATCTATTTTCACAAATAGTTTAATATGTCCTTGACATGGGGATGGTGAAAGGGTATAACTTCTCTTCGCCGCTGATCCATTCCACTAAAGAATGAATGAGCGTGCAACA
>JAYVHY010000401.1:0-6042 GCA_043770615.1 Armatimonadota bacterium
CATTGCCGAGATGGCGAGCGATACTTCGGTTGATGCCTTTATCATTACCAGCGAAACCAGCTTCCATCTTGAGCTACTGAAGCAAATTGCTCACGCCGGCAAGCCGATCTTTGTGGAGAAGCCATTGGGAATCAATTCTGAGTTCTCGACGTCGATTCTCGAGATCCTAGAGGATAACAACGTTGTCTTCCAAACTGGCTACTTTCAACGCGGTGGGCGAGAAATGCAAACGCTCAAGAAGAAGGTTGACACTGGACATTTTGGAACCATCACTCGAGTTCGGGCGAGTGTGTGTCATAGCGGCGCTCTGGGTGGCTGGTTTGACACTGATTGGCGATGGATGGCCGACCGAACACTAGCTGGTGTAGGTGGCTTTGGCGACCTCGGAACTCACGGATTGGACCTTTTGATGTGGCTTTTTGGCGGAATCAAAGCCGCGACGGGGGCCCTTTCTAACGGTACCGCACGATATGAAGGATGCGACGAACTTGGGGAGGGGCTCATGAAATTCACCAGTGGCGCAATCGGAACCTTAACTGCTTCATGGGACGATGTGGCTAACCCGATTCGATTGCAAGTTTCTGGCACGAAGGGGCATGCGCTTCTCAATGGTGATCTTCAACTTGCGGGTGAAGATGGAAAGTTGCTCAAGGTCACCGAACTAGAGCCACAGGCGCCATCTGGCTTTCCTGGTTTTCTAGATTTTCTTGAAGGTAAAAATGTCGAACTTGTGACGCCCCGGGAGGCAGTCCAACGCGACATTGTCATGGACGCGATTTATAGGGGTGCCGAAGGGCAACAGTGGATCGACATCTGTGCTGACTGGCAGTAGATTAGTGGGCCGTCCCGTCCCCTCGGCTGCTTCGCAGCTCCAGCAGAGCCTTCCTCCGATTCTCGGGGCAGGCATCCTGTCGCTGAGACGTCACAAGCGGGATGGAGCCGAGACTCCATTGGCTGAGTTGGCAGTTTTTGAGCATCAAACTTCGTTGAGTGAGACTGAGAATAGGTTTCATCAACCGACGTAGTATTACTGTGGGTGAACTTGCCGTAATTCTGGGAGATCAGTTATTCAAGGGTTCGCCCGGCATGCCAAACGACTGCCCAATCTTCATGCGCGAAGACGTTGGACTGGCAACTCGATATCGTCACCACCAACAAAAACTCGTCTTATTCTTCAGCGCTATGCGGCACTTTGCCGTATCTTCGGAACGGCGTGTCATCTACCAATCTTTTGGGTCAGATTCTCTGACTTACCTGGAAGCTCTCACTAAATTTTGCAACGAAGAAGGCGTCACCAATGTTTGGTTTTACCCACCGAACGACCCGGCATCATTTGACTTAAGCCAATTTGAGATTCCTTACACAATACTGACCGAGAGCCCAATGTTCGTAACCCCCATGAGCGATTGGCTAAGCTACATAACCAGTACCGAACGACGGCAGATGAGCGACTTTTACATTCGACAGCGCAAGCGAATGAATATTCTGGTGAACAGTGAAGGAGAGCCTGAAGGTGGGAAATGGAGTTTTGATGGAGAGAATCAGAAGAAACTTCCGAAGACAGTGGTTCCCCCATCGGTTTGGTATGTTGAGCCTGATCCAATAACGATTGAAGTCATGTCGCTTGTATCAACTGAATTTGCGAGTCATCCTGGCAACGCAAACGACTTCCAGTACGCGGTGACCCATGAAGACGCCGAACTCTGGCTCGACCAATTTCTCAACGAGCGACTTGGCTTGTTTGGAGACTACGAGGATGCAATTCCCCATCGGGAGCGCACCCTTTTTCATAGCCTCCTAACGCCGTATCTTAATTGCGGATTGGTGACTCCCAGCCAAATCATTGAGGCAACCCTTCGAATGGACGTTCCAATTAATTCAAAAGAGGGATTTATTCGGCAAATTATCGGTTGGAGAGAATTCATGTTTGGAATAAGTGACCAGTACGAAACTGTTCCGAATTTCTTCAATCATCAACGTCGAATGAACTCCGCATGGTACGAAGGCTCCACTGGCTTGCCGCCAGTGGATGAAGCTATTCGTCGAGCGAAGAAGCATGCTTATTGCCACCATATTGAGCGCCTGATGGTACTAGGTGCCCCCATGCTGATGAGCGAGATTCACCCCGAAGATGTCTTCAAATGGTTTATGGAAATGTTCTTAGATTCGGCAGAATGGGTCATGAAGCCAAACGTTTTTGGTATGTCTCAATTTGCCGACGGCGGCCTCTTTGCAACGAAGCCATACATATGCGGATCGGCATATATCTTGAAGATGTCTGAATGGGAAAAAGGAGATTGGTGCGAGATCTGGGACGGACTCTATTGGCGATTTATCGAAAGAAATCGTGATAGTCTGGCGAGAAATCACCGTATGTCAATGATGGTAAAAATGGGGGCACAGATGGACTCTGCGAGACGAGACAGAATCTTCGGAGCAGCAGAAGCATTTATTGAGCGAGTCACCCGGTAAACCGTTAGCTTTATTGAGTCTGTTCAATCGCCAAATGCCACTTGACTCGGTGCTGCATTGTTCGCCTGTTGCATTTACTCACTTCAATTCGTAGTACTACCTAGGTAAGACCGGCAAACGTCAGTCTAATATAAATGAACTCAACTCAATTAAAATCCGTAAGTGCTTTCTGCTTTGTTGCGGGATTCGTTTCCATCATTGCTTCAATCATCATCTGGTACACGTCAAAATCCCCAGATCCAGCTCACGGCGAGCGATTCGGGATATTCGTAGGCCTTTGGGCACCTACCTTCTTCGCGCTTTCAAACCGATACGACCGGTATTCAACCACCAAGGAAAAGTAATTTTCGAGACACTTTGAAGTAGGAAATCTGTTGAGGTCTTGAGTCGTATCGTTGGCTGGAAGCCGACGGGCTGTTAGCCGATCGGCCCCCAGCCATCGAAAACATCCTCCTTATAGGCACATTACTTGGGAGGATGTTAAGAATTCTATCGGAATGTCCTTCCTCAATAGAAGCAATGCTCTTTTGTATGGTCGATCTAAATGGGATTCTTCGATTTCTTCAAAAGAAAGGCCCCCCGTTTCCAAAGGGCTCCTTGACAGGACGCGCGGTCGGCATGACCGGCAAGATGGACTAATCCCTACTCATTCAGTTGGGCTATTCACGATGCTTCGCGAATAGCCTCCAAAAAAACCCGCTCTTTCTAGCTCCTGATAACGGATTTGCGTCGCCGCATCAGGAAGACTGCTCCAATCGCCAAGACTGAGAGGGTTGCTGGTTCAGGGACTGCACTAATGGCCTCAAGCTCAGCGACGTGGAGCCATTCGGTTCGGTCGAGTTTAACCATGACAGAGTCGGCGAGTACCGAAGACATCATAAAGCTCATTCCAGATGCGAACGGGTTTCCATCGTTGATGTTTGGGTTGAATGTTTGGTTGGGTGCGCTCCAAACTTCGTTGCCGTTGAGGGCCAGTGAGACCGTGAACGGGCTGAGACGCTCGGTCCAAGAGTCGGTTCGGTTAAAGACATTAACTTGTGAAATGTCTGTTGGCGTCGCAAAGTCAATTTTGTACCAGGCTCCTAATTCGAAGCCAGTGTGCATGACGGACAAAGAATCCCATCGGCCGTCTCGATTGCCATCGTTCCCTTTTTCAGATGTGCCGAAGGAGTATAACGAGCTTTGGCTTGCCGTGCCACCGTTCGCGGAACCAGCAACGTTGACTTGGGCAACGGAGAGGGCGGTAAATGCGATTGTCAGGGAGACAATGCTTGAGCGAACGAGTGAACAGGGGACTTGAGTCATGATTTATCTCTTGGCGACTCGGATTGAAAAGCCTGAGTGCTAGAGATCACTATAACTTCGGTGCATTAGCCATGAGTTAACGCATAAAGGATGGCCATATTATCTAGTATTTTTGCGGTTCCAAATTTCGCCGTTCAGGATCATTCCAGTGTGCTGTTTGAGCCGGAGGAATTCGCTCCAATACCTGTCGGCAAGCTCGTTCTCATTTTCGAAGGCAGCGATTTCCGAGAGGAAAAACATACAGTAGAGTTGGATCGTTTTGTGTTGAAGTTTTACGGCGGATTGGTAAGCCGTTTGGAAGCTTGGCTTGGACGTTGCAAGGTCTCCCGCGTAGAACTCTGCAACCGCGACCATAAGATGGGCCACTGGATGTCTTCTCGACCGTGGATTGAGGATATCTATGAGTTGAAGAGCAAAGTCTTTGGCTTGAAAAAGGGCTGTCGCTCTTTCTGGATCTTCTGGAGCGAGGAGCCGGGCGAACGAATGGAGTGACCCACTTAGATGCCCCAATGCAGTTTGGATGTGTTTCGGCTCACCTATCTCATTGGCAAGGCTTAATGCCTTTTGATGAAACAAAATTGACTCTTTTTGATTGTCCTTCCGTGAGAGGACTAGACCAAAGTTGATTAGATATTCGAATTGGGCGATTGGATCACTATAGTCTTCCGCAATTGTTTGCAGTTCGTTGGCAAGTTTCTCCGCTTCAACGAATAGCTCAACTTCAGGAAGAATTTGTAGTGCAGCTACGATCCAGTCCCGTTTGAGAAGTTGAGACGGAATCTGTTCCAAGTGCTGTTGGCTGGCTCTAATGTGTCTCATTCCAGCCGCGTAGTTTCCACGAATACATGAGTGATAAATGACACCCGTACGGGCTTGCCAATAGAGAGCGCTAGTAGGATCGGGACTGTGGAATGCGGCGTTCAGATTTGACGGGTCTTGGTCGAGAGGTTCTAAAGTGTCGAGGCTAACCTCATCAACTTGCGCAGCAAGGCTCAAGAAGTAGTGTTGATGGGCTTGGACGACGGCTTGAAACTGAGCTGGCGTGAGCTGCTCTTGGGCGAACTGGCGAACTGATTCGAGGAACACAAATCGGGCCGGATGGCTTTCAATTTGTGAATTGATTAGCGATCGGTGAACGAGCTCGGCGATTTGTCGCTCGATGTCGGGGCTCTTGGTAACTGCCTTAGCAGAATCGTTGGTAAATCCGCCCCAGAAGCATGCAAGTTGGCCGAGAGTGAAGAGGAATTCTGGATCTAGCCCATCAAAACTACCAGCAAGGGCGGCTCGGAGAGAACGGTGTTTGGGGGACAGGGTTCTTTGTCGAGATTTAAGTTCAAGGAGGTTTTGGCTGAGTTGGTTAAGAATTTCCGGAATCGAGAGCGCCGAAATTTGGGCGGCGGCAAGTTCGATGGCAAGTGGAAGCCCTTGGAGCCTGGCGCAGATTTCGACAATGAGAGGGACGTGAGATTCTTGGGGTCGGAAGTCTGGGCGCGTCTGGCTAATTCTTTGGAGGAACAGCGCGGTCGCGGCAAAGTTCTGGAGGTCCGAGATCGAGACTAGATCGGTGGTTGGGTACGGAAGAGTTTCGAGTCGGAAAATGGCTTCGCCCGGTATTTCGAGTGTTTGCCGTGAGGTTACGATGCAGCGAAGGTTTGGATTTGCAACTAGGACAGTGCTCAAGAACTCGCTTCCCAGTTCAACCAGGTGATCAATGTTATCTACTATTAATAAAGTTGAATCAACGGCTTGAAGTGCGTTTAAGAGCTGTTCCCTTTCAGATCGGGAGTTCCGGGTACCCACTCCGAGAGCTTTGATGATGGCTTCGTAAAACTCATGATCGGTGGTGCAATCAGCAACAGGAACAAAAGCGGTGTTCAGCTGAGTTGCTCTTGCCGCCTCGATACTGAGTCTGGTTTTCCCAATTCCGGCTGTGCCGGTGATGGTTATTAGGCGTTGAGAACTGATGAGACTGGTGAGTTGTGATAGGGTAGCATCGTCGGGGATGTATGCCGTTAGAAAGCTAGGGAGACTGTGGTTGGCTGGGCGAGGCTGGGGAATTGCGGCGGTTTTGTTCGGAGTACCAGATCGCGCTGATCTATAGGGTGCAAGTTCCTCTTTTAGTAATTCGTACCGGATCTGGTGTTCATGTGCCCATTCGTCATAGACTCCAGGCAGGAGCGGCGCTTGCATAATTGACGCTGCTGTTTGGAAATTGCTGTTGGCAAATTCGGTTTCGAATTCTATTAGGTCGCAACTTGTTGCGCC
>JAYVHY010000402.1:0-2759 GCA_043770615.1 Armatimonadota bacterium
GGTGTACCGATTGTGGATGCGGAAGGGAAGTTAGTTGGAATCCTTACCAACCGCGACATCCGATTTGAGACCGACTATTCCCAAGCCATTCATCTTCGAATGACATCGAAAGATTTGATCACTGCTGCTCAAGGGACAACGCTTAAGCAAGCTCAAGAAATTCTTGCTCAGAACCGAATCGAAAAACTTCCTATCGTTGATGCAGAAGGTTTCCTTAAAGGACTTATTACGATCAAGGACATTCTCAAGGTCCAGCAACATCCATTTTCAACCAAGGATTCCAAGGGACGCTTAGTCGTCGGAGCTGCAATTGGAGCTCTCCGAGAGCCATACGAAAGGGCAAAGGAACTTCATGAAGGTGGAGTGGATTTCGTCGTCATTGACGCCGCTCACGGTCACTCGAAAGGCGTGATGAACTGCTTAAAGATGCTTAAGGACAAGTTGCCTGATCTAAAAGTCATCGCGGGTAACGTGGCAACCGCCGCCGGAGTTAAAGCCCTCCATGAACTCGGAGCCGACGGATTACGAATCGGGATCGGAGCTGGTTCAATTTGTACCACACGAATTGTCGCTGGCGTGGGAGTTCCTCAATTTACGGCGGTACGAGATTGCGCTGAAGCCGCCCGTGAGCTCGGGATTCCTACCATCGCGGATGGCGGTATCCGTAGCTCGGGCGACGTAGTCAAGTGCCTTGCGGCTGGTGCCAACGCGGTCATGATGGGCAACATGTTTGCTGGTTGCGAAGAAAGCCCCGGTGAGATTGAGATTTACCGTAACCGAGCTTACAAGGTGTACCGAGGCATGGGTTCAGTCGGCGCAATGAAATCCGGCTCTAGCGACCGCTATATGCAGATCAAGGATTCTGGTGCGGTCATCGTCCCTGAAGGCGTCGAGGGGCGAGTGCCATTTAAGGGGGCATTGAAGGACACGGTCGCTCAACTGGTCGGCGGAATGCGGTCTGGCTTTGGGTATGTGGGAGCGGGGTCTCTTGCCGAACTCCACGAAGTTGCTGAGTTTATGAAGATCACCGGAGCGGGACTCCGCGAGAGCCATCCTCACGATGTTCAGATCACCAAGGAACCGCCAAACTACTCATCGCCATTCTCTGGTGGCGATAACGACTAGGTTTTGGAACCAGGTGGGATTCAAAATCGTTAACCTCTCCAATGCGGGAGTTTTTGGCTTTTTTCGTTAAGCAGGTTCAGGCGTCAATCTTCGCGCTGTTCATCTTTGCAATGCTCATCGTTTCGCATTTGCAAAACCTACTACCCCGCTACGACTTCATGCTCATTACCTGTCTAGGCATGCAAGTCTTTATGTGGTTTCGTGGGCTAGAGACGAAAAGGGAACTCATCGCAATCTGCGTGTTTCACGTCGTCGGACTCGTGCTCGAATTGTATAAGGTTCGCCATGGATCTTGGGCGTATCCCGAACCTGCCTACGCGAAGTTTGCCAGTGTCCCACTTTATTCAGGCTTCATGTACGCCGGAGTTGCGAGTTACATTTTCCAGGCCTATCGGGTCTTTGATTTGGAGTTCACGAAGATGCCCAAGAAGTGGATCGCCTTGCTCGGCGTGAGCCTCATTTATCTAAACTTCTTTACCGCAAGTCGATTGGGTGAAAATCGAATCTGGCTCAGTGTGCTGTTAGTTGCCCTATTTAGCCAAGGGCTCTCGAATTTCACATGCGACTCTAAGCGTCTCAAGATGCCAATGCCAGTTGCCTTTGCTCTGATCGGATTTTTTGTTTGGGTTGGTGAGAACATCTGCACTTACCTCGGTGCGTGGGTTTATCCGCACCAGGTCAACGGCTGGCAATTGGTAGATTCTTCCAAGATTCTGAGTTGGTCGATCATGGTCATGGTCGCCTTCGTCATCATTTGGACCTGGAAAGAACGTGACGAAAGAATCCAGCCTGTTTGATGCCAGTACAATACAAATCATTCGATGGTGTCGAACAAAATGCAGCGAGTCGAGGAATCTCGGACCTGGAAGGTCACGACATTTGGTGATTTAACAATCTCGTTTCAGGGCACACAACTTGCGAATTTCTCCAATCGTAAGGTTTCGCAGCTCTTACTTCTGTTGGCATCGAAAGCTGATAGGCCACTTTCGCGAGACCTGATTGCTGAGACTCTTTGGCCGGGTGAGTACCTTGAAATAGCAAAAGACCGATTGCGACAAACGTTGTCTTTGCTCAACAAGAACTTCAAAGAAGGCAGGACCGAGGGGCCAATAGAGGCGACGCGAACCACGATAAGCCTCTCAACCCGCGATTGCGAAATCGATCTCGTTAAATTTCACGAGCTTCTTACTCAATCAACTTCCGATCAACGGAGCCTTATCGAGGCAATCCAAATGGCTGAGAAGCCAATTGGCGAAGGGTTTGTCGAAGACTGGATTCGCGACCTTCGTGAATCAACGATTGCATCAGCAATGTCCAGACTGAAAAGTGCAACTGAAGACCTCAAAGGACAAGGCGAACTCGGAACGCTCCTTGAAGTATGCGAAGCAGGGATCACTCTTGCACCAATGGATGATGGAATCAACTTTGAGAGGTTTGCCACTTTGATGGATTTGGGACGGCAATCCGATGCATTGCTTGTCAAAAAGACCTTCGAACAAAAGCTTTGGCAACAGTTAGGACTCAAGCCAAGTTCTCGCTGGTCAGAGCAAAGATTCGATCTTGCCACGGCGACTCTAAATCCAAGAAAAGTTCAGCATTGGATTGCTCTCAGCCAGCCAATCGACCGATTCTTT
>JAYVHY010000403.1:0-6039 GCA_043770615.1 Armatimonadota bacterium
CTGAAATACAATCAACTGAAATGGGTCTTAGCGAAACAGAATTTGGTGGGGTAACTGAATTTGAATTTAAGGCTGCGCTCGGATTTGAGTATTGGAAACGAACAAAATGCGATTGGGTTGCCCTTGAAGTTGGATTAGGTGGGCGCCTTGACGCGACGAATATTATCTCGCCTATGGCTTCAGCAATTGTCAGCATCAGCTACGATCATGTGAATATCCTTGGCTCGACCTTAATGGAAATTGCCCGCGAGAAGGCCGGCATTATTAAGCCAGGAAAGCCAGTCGTTGTGGGTGAAATGCCCGACGAAGCCCTTTGGGAAATCGAAGAAGTTGCAAGGGTAAACAAGTCACAGATTTGGAAAGTGGGTACAGATGTTATTTATGAACCCACGGTGAACGGCATCAGAATTACGACTCCGCTTTCGTCAACGGAAGTTTCTCCCGGACTGTTTGGCGAAATTCAAAACCATAACGCTGCCGTAGCTTATGCCGCTCTTGAACTTTCTGGAGCGATCAAAAATCCGAAGCTCATTCCAGATGGCTTTGCTAAGGCGTATGTTCCTGGCAGGTTTCAGAGAGTCCAAGCTGGCAAGCATCAAGTCATTTTTGACGGGGCCCACAATGCAGATTCAGCCGAAGTTTTGGCAAAAATGCTGAAACAAGCTGGTATTCAGCCCGCCATTTGTATAACTGGAATGCTCAACGGTCACAATTCGAAGGATTTTTTTGAGCCACTAAAATCTGTAGTCGAGCAATGCTTTGTGTGTCCAATTGACTTTCATCGCTCGATGAATCCGGCGGATCTCCATCGTGAGTTGACTGTAATGGGGATGAAATCGACTCAGTTTGAAAGTGTCAAGGCCGCAATAGATGCGGCCTTTCAGATTGACGATGCAGTAAACATCCTTGTTTGCGGAAGCTTTTATTTGGTTGGCGAAGCTATGCGGCTACTCCAGTCTCGATGATAACATCGGCATTTGTTTTTACGTCGAGGACAAGATCGCGAATTTCTGGACGCTGCCTCAAGACTTTGGTAATGATCGACATTTCACTATTGATGTCGAGGATTTGGGATTTTGGCATGAGCTTAATTTCGCCTCGCATATAAAGAATGCCGTGCATGACATATAGGTCAGCTCGCGAAATATCAATTCCTCGACTAGCAAATTCAGCTCGGGCAATCCTTTGCCCTCTAAAATCGTTCTGATCAACCATGATACTGGGACTATTCCTCTTCAGCCGAGGACAGTTCCCAGTATTGTTTTCAGCAATGAAGTGATCTGGTTGTTTTGCCGGGACTAGTCTTCGACGTCTCCACCAGGATTGTCCCAGTCAGCCGTGCTAACCGGCATCAGTACCTGAACTTCCATATCTTGCTCAACTCTAATCTGGCAAGAGAGTCGAAATTCTCCCAAAACGCCATCTTCTTCGAGGCAATCCTTTTCGACGTCACCCATTGCGGGTTCTTCGGAAACAAATTTCACTCGGCAGGTTGTGCATCGAGCATTTCCACCACAACGATGGCTAATGTCGACACCTGAGTTTTCGATCGCTTTAACGAGCTTTGTTCCTGATTCGACTTCAAAAGATTCGTTTCCTTGGACGGTAATTGTGTGAGTTGCCATTGACTATCGAATGCTACCGCAACCGAGGTCGTAGAGTTTCTTGGTTAAACTAATTCGGTGATCAATGAAAGTCGCCTCGTAAATCTATTTCTTGACTTATGCTCAATCAACGCGCCCTCCTTGCAGGAGAAGGATTCAGTTGACTGGATGAAAAAGTTCTTGACTGAGAATTCGTTGGAGTTTGAAGAAGATAAAGCCGGACAAGAAATTGGAGGTAACGCAAACAACCTTATCATCAGGCTACCAGGCACTCTCCCTAACGCCCCAAAGGTCTACCTTTCCGCTCACTTCGATACAGTTGAACCTACAGAAGGCTTAGTAATTGAAGAAACTGACGGAATTTTTAGGAGCAAATCAGACACGATCCTCGGAGCCGATGACAAAGGAGGAATGGCTCCAGCGATTGAGGCTCTCCTTTCTCTGCGAGAATCAGGAGAGGATCATGGTGATGTCTACTTGCTGCTATCTGTCGCCGAGGAGATTGGATTGAAAGGTGCAGAAGCGTTAAAAATCGAGAAACTTGGGCTCGACTTTGGATATGTGCTCGATACTGGACCGCCAGTAGGAAGTTATGTTACAAGAACGGCAAATCATGACAAGTTAGACATTTTGATCAAGGGCGTACCTGCACATTCCGGAAAGGATCCTGAAAAAGGTGTTAACGCGATCCAAGTCGTCGCGGACGCTGTTAGCGGGATGAAATTAGGAAGAATTGGATCCGAAACAACTGCCAATCTTGGTGTCATAGAAGGGGGGTCAGGCACAAACGTTGTTTGTTCATTCGTGAAAATTAAGGCGGAGGCTCGATCAACTGACCCGGCCGAGCTCGATCGACAGATTGCCCATATGAAGCAATGCTTTGAGGAAGCTGCAGAAAAGTGGGGAGCCCAGGTTGAATTTGAGCATGTTCGGCACTACAATTCCTACAATGTTGATTCTGAATCCACTGTGGTCAAAATTGCCCAAGCGGCAAGCCGAAAATTAGGACTTGAGCCGATATTGAGGACAACGTTGGGAGGAAGCGACGCCAATATTTACAATGCGAAGGGTGTTCCGAGCATCGTTGTTGCGACCGGCATGGAAAGGATTCACACCCACGATGAGTTCATTTCGCGGGAGGATCTCGTAAAAACTGCAGAATTGAGCCTAGAAATTTTACTAGGTGCCGGAAAAGTGAGCCGAATGGGTCTGTAAGATGCTATGATTTTTGAAGCTCTTAAATATTGGAGTGGAAACTGGGGAAGTATGAAAAAGCAATTAGCAGTTTGTACAATCGTAATGCTGGGCGCAATGGCAGCAGCCCAGGATAGCTCAACGCCTATATCGCTACGATTTGGCTTAGGTTATCCTGTGACTTCATCAACAAAAAATGTCGTGAAGGAATTCTACGGAATTGGTCTTCAACGAAAAGTAAGCACAGTCGGCACGTCTGACCGCTACGACACTGATTTAGAACTTTCAATTGACTACTATGGTCGAGGAGATTTCCGACATATTCCAATTCTCATGAACTACGTTGGAAAATCAAAGCGAGGAGACTCTTACTGGAGTGTTGGCGGCGGATTTGGTTTCATCAAGCGACCAATCATTGGCGGAACTGAGAGTGTAGGGCGAATTGCTTATCAAGGCACGATCGGATTGAATCTTAGCAGCGGTGCTACAACATCGTTTGTTGAACTCAAATACTTCGGCAGTGAACTTACACAGCTGAACGCTGTTGGTCTTTATTACGGCGTCCGATTCTAGGCTATTTTGAAAGACCCAGCGCAGTCGCTGGGTCTTTCTGCGTATTACTGAACAATTCACCGCAGACTTCGTTCAATTCTTATGCATGAACGCCAATGTTGGAACGTGGAAAATTGGTACACGAACAATGCAGACCCGCTCTGAAGAAAACGAATTCATCAAGCCGGGAAGCGCAGAGTCGTTTACAAAACTGATAGATACTTATCAGAACCGCGTTTTTGGGTTCGTCAGGCGAATGGTTCCGACTGGTGAAGATGCCGAAGACATTACTCAGGAAGTCTTCATTCGGGCATTTCAAAGTTTCGATCGATATGATGCGCGAGCATCGGTTCGAACTTGGCTGTTCCGGATTGCCTACAACTTATGCGTTGATCGAGCGAGAAAGACTAATCGAGGACTTCAACTGGTTTCGCTTCAGTTAAGTGGAGAAATCGAAGAAGAAATTGACGTACCAGACACTCGCTGGCAGCCGGACATGTTGCTTGAAGATGCAGAATTCCGGGGTCGTTTGGAGAAAGCGATTGGAGCCATGAGTGAAAAGCTCAGGAGCGTTTTGCTTTTGCATGATAAGGAAGATATGTCGTATGAAGAAATTGCCGGAGCACTCAATATTCCAATTGGGACGGTAAAAAGCCGATTATTCTTAGCAAGGACTCAGTTGCAACAAGCTGTAAAAGATTTGGTGGAGAATTAGAATGAATTTTTTGAATAAGGAAATTATAGTTGACGAATCTCACTTGAATACAGACAGTCAATTGCTGATCGCGTCATTGGTTAAGAGCATGCCAGATGATGAACTGAGCATGTCCTGGAGAAGCGATCTCAACGTGAAATTGCTTGCTGCTCAAAGCTCCAAAAAGAAACTAAAGGCAACAAAGAGAGTTTTTGGATGGGGTCTTTCGCTTTCCGGAAGCATGGCAGTTGCGGTTGCGGCGATGATCATGTCAAACTCCAATTCGATCGCACCGCAAGTTACGATGACTAATTCGAACCAAATGGCTTCAGAGTTTGTAAAAGCTCATCAAGAGTCGATTGTTCTTGCAAGTGTTTCAGGAATTAGCTCCTCGACCCAAGAATCGACCATTTCCGAAGAATCCTATAGCCTTCAAGACGATTTACTATGAACCTGAAATTTACTGGAATCGGCATAATGATCAGCCTTTCATCGCTTGCGATGTCACAAGGTCTAGTTCGGGGTCAACGTCTGGAGATGCCACCAGAGCTGAAGGAGCTCTTTAACAAAGCCAAGAGCATCCGATTTAGCGGGACACGGGTTGTGACGGTCGTTCGTGCCGGCCAAGTCCAAACTCACAACGAATACGTCACAAAAGACGGTCAGAACCTTCGAATTGAGTTTGCACCAGGTTCACCTTATGCGGGACAAATTATCGTGGAATCCAGCGATGATCGAAAGCACTACTTTCCGGACAAAAACGAAATCCATGAGTATCCGTCGTTTGGCAAAAAGCAATTCGAAGGATTTAGAGGCGGATTCAGGTCGCAGAAGGGTGGAAAACCAACTTTTGAATCAAGTCCAGGCGGAATTATTGCTGGTCTCCATTGCACAAAATATCAATTTTCAGATGGCAGTAAGAATCCGATAGCCCAGATTTTTGTTGAGCCAAAATCCGGTTTAACGTTAAAGCGGGTTCTTTTCGATCCAACCGGAAACATTGCTGGATCCTACGAATTTGTTACCGTAAACCTTGACCCAAAAATCCAAAGTGGTGCATTTAAGATTGTTCGCAATGGCGCAAAGGTCGTTCGCCCAATTGACGAATTGAGAAAGCAAGGGGGCTTGCTTGGAATGCCAGCACTTTCATTACCAAAGGCTTCTGGCTATCGTCTTGAAAACGTCTCGGTCCGAGATGTGAATGGAGCAAAAGTCATCATTCAAAGCTACGGAAAGGAAGATTCCCGGGTGACTTTGTTTATGACTAAATCTTCTCTGAAATCAAGCGATCTGAGAAAATACAACCGCGGGGAACTTGTTTCCTTTGTAAAGACGTTGAACGGAGTGACACTTGTCCTGATGGGTGACCAACCTGAAGAACGTTTACGATCACTTTCAAACCTATTGTCAGAATAGACTGCGTCTCCGGATATGGGTAATCCGTCTATAATTAGATTGTGGGAACCGTACGACGCACACTGAAAAAGTCGCGGACTCGTCCCGCAAGCTCTCCCTTGATGAAATTCGTCAAGCGTAGCATTGCTATCACGTCAATAGTCATTTGTGGTGGTCTAATCGCCGGCTCAATCTTCATGTTTAACAGCGTGAGGGCGGTAGAGCCACTTGTTGACAGAATCGGCGAGAAGATCAAAGAATACAATTCAAAGCCTTCGATCATTTATAGTGCAAACCACGTCAAGCTGTACGAGGTTTACCCAATTTATAGCGAACCAGTCGAGGTTTCGGCACTCCCGAAGCACGTCATTCAAGCGGTTTTGGCCGCAGAAGATAAGCGATTCTATGATCACCCAGGGGTTGACTACATGGGATTTGGGCGAGTTCTCAAGAAACTAGTATCTGGCAGCGATAACTCCGGTGGCGGCAGCACAATCACAATGCAACTCGCGAAGAAGCTGTTTTCTGCGAGCGAACGAAGTATCCAACGAAAAGTCCAAGACATCTCCATTGCCATCCAACTCGAGAAGCGATACACCA
>JAYVHY010000404.1:0-31713 GCA_043770615.1 Armatimonadota bacterium
TGTGGCACCGGTAACGACCCCTGCTTGTCCGCCGTAACGAGGGAGAGCTGCGGAGCAGCCGAAGTGAAGGAGGGCGAAGCTGAGAGTTACCTGTGTAAAATGATCGACCATCGAGCGAACCTAGAATCATACTATCGCGTCGTCCTCCCAAAGGCCAGCCACTGACGTGGGCAGGGATATTTTTGTGGCACTAGAGGCGCGAAGCGCCCAGACCGACCGCTGGCTTGAACAAGAGTCCTTGAAAAAGACTGCCAATAGGGCAGTCTTTTTTGAGGTGAGCCTGCGAGAAGCCAGTGTTTAGTGCAGATAGAATTTAAGTTTAGGCAAGCCCGGGCGTGAGCAATGTAGTCTTCTGAGGCAAAAGAGGCGCGAAGCGTGCCGGGAAACGAAGTGATGTCCCGAAGCAGGACAACGCTGACGGGCCGCTGGAGAAACCAGTGTGAAATGTTGATAGAATTGAATCTTGGAGAGCATCACAGTGGATAAGGTGATTCGATTAGGCCGAAGCAAAGTCCAGCCCACAAAATCAAGTCGGGTGCCTCTGCGGCTGACCAGGTTAGACTCCTCCACTGAGAATCCAATAGCATGGCGCATTAGGCTATTTTGCTTGTATAGCCGGTCATTCAGAGTGCATTTTCTGAGTTTCCATTGCTTCTCTTGACCAGTACCGTTTCCTTTTTCACTTTTGCACGGAACTTTGAGACCATTCTTGTCGTATAATATAGTAGACGTACATCTACTATGTGCGCAATGTGTCTTGTTCGACCAATGACCCATCAAGTTTCGCCACATTTCAAAAAAGTAAGTACTATAGTGCTGAGCTACAAAATTGGAATTGTGTAAACAAATTTCAAAAAAAAGCAATGTTGCATAAAACATCAAAAAGTTAAGCTCAAATGGGTTCAAAAACACACCGCCCCAACCCGTCCCGCAATGCACCCGCGTACGCCCCGCATCAAACCCAATTTGACGAGCCACTGCGTGGGCCGGATTATCTTTCTGTGGCACTGGAGACGCGAAGCGTCCAAACCGACATCCCGAAGGTCCGCCGAAGCGCCTTGGCGAAGGTGGATACGTTGCTGAGTCTCAGCTCAGTCCCGGCTTGCCGGGATGTCTCAGCTCAGTCCCGGCTTGCCGGGATGTCCCGACGAGCCAGGCCATCGTCCATGGGTGGCAGGATACACCTTATGGCCAAGTGCAAGAACAGGCAGGACCAGCCAATCGTCTGACGCCCAGCCCTCAAGGTAGCATGGGGCATGAGTCGGGTGTTTGTCATTGGATTGTTGGCGATATGTGCTGGTTGTTCGTCGGGGTCCAAGAATGCGGCCGCGGCGGCGGGCGACCCGTTAGTGGGCAAATACGTCGGTTGGCAAGTCATGGGAAGCGAGGCTTCGGCGCTGGACGGCAAAATAGGGATTACCGAAAAGTTGGAACTGAAGGCGGACGGCACATTCCATTACGTCCTCGATTCGAACGTGATGGTCACCATCGCGTCTCAGGCCGACGGAACCTACAAGCACGTGGGCAACGACGTAACCTTGACCGGCACAATGAAGGGGACAGCCGACGACGGATACAAAAAGAGCGATCAAAGCGGACCTTACACGTCAACCCTCAAAGTCGAAAATGGCTCGCTAGTTGACAAGACAAAGGCGGGCATGGAGCGCTACTATCGAATAGAGGGCTTGGGACCGCCGACGCTGCCGGGGAAACCAAAGCTTAAGGAAGCGGATTCGGGCGCAGTCACGATGCTGAAGGCAGTAGAGAAGACCTATGCGTCGCTGAAATCGTTCACGACCACCGGCACGGTGGAATCGAAAGGCAAAGGATTTGCTCCGGAAAAGGTGAAGTTTAAGGTCTGGTATCAGAGCCCGTCAAAATTTCGATTCGAGGCCGCAAAACTTGACGGTGAAAAGGAATTTGACCGGACCGAGATGACTTGGAACGGCGACAAATGTTGGTGGTACACCAAGGAATTTGGAGAGACCACTGATCGTGGGCTGGGCAATGCGCTTAGCATCATCGGCGTAGGGTTCGGGGCGGAAGCGAGTTTTCTTCCCAATTTGCTAATGCCTCGTGAGCTTGGCGCAGAATCGCTGGCGAAGCGATATCCGGAGATCACTTTCCTGCCGACCGAGACGATCAACGGAAAGCGATGCATGGTATTACAACTGCGCGGTAAGGACTCCGATGTTGCTAAGCTTTGGGTCGCCGAGGAGACCGGGATGATCGTGCGCTATTACGAGGGGATCCGGGAAGAGACGGTGACGTTGGATTCGAAGATGGACACGCCGATCAACGAGAAAGCGTTTAATTTCGGGAAGCGGTCGGCGGTGAATTGAGGTCGATCCGAAAGGTTTTCGTCTTGATAGGAAATTCCTCGGATACAAACACATCTCCAATTTACTCGAAGGTTGGAGAAGTTGATGACTGGTCGCCATTGCCCGTAGTTCGATATGCAACCGACAATAAATAATGGAAGTATCTGAATTACACCATGGAGAAGTTTTTGCCATTGGAGTCCGTTCTTGAAAAGAGTTCGAAGAAACCGAAGAGGAGCTTGATCGTGGTCATATTTATAGGATCGATGGTGACTGTCTCGACTGGAATATGGATACGGTTGCCTCGATCTTTCGGATTCGTCCGCGACAATGGTGGAGTCGGGGTGCCTTGTAAGTGGTCGGCAACGGCGGATGTTAAGAAGACTGCTGGTCTGGACGATGTGATTTGCTATGGCTTTACTGGGGATCCGAGAAAACTTCGAAAAGATATGAACACCGAGCTAAAGCTAGGAAACTGGGTTCCAATGATTGGCGAGGAGCCAGACGGTACGTTCTCGATGTTCTCTCGATGTGATCTCACTCCCGGCCAGCACAACGGGATTCCCACTCAGCAAGTCTCAAACTTCACCGACAACGCTAGCTTAGAAAAGGATAGTGAAATCTTCGTCATTCCCTCAGGAATGACAAGCCTCGTTTGGGTCAACCGTCGAACCAACTTGTCGGAGATGGTATTCCGATTTCAGCATCGAAACGATCCTCCGCGAAATTTGGATTGACGACCCGTTCGGTCTGAGTAACCGAGCTCCACTTGTCAATAAACTCCTTGGGTGACATTTGGGATAAATTACTTTTTTAAAATTCGAGCAGGAAAGATCATTTCAGTCTTGTGGCTTTACAGGATGTCGACCGCGGTGTAAAATAGTAGACATATGATGCGATCGGCGAGCCACGGCGTGGACTGGGTTATCTTTCTGTGGCACTGGAGACGCGAAGCGACCAGACCGACACCCGAAACAAAAGATCCAGGAGTGCTTGACCAAACTTGGAGGCTCGCTTTTGGCATCACAAATGCGGAGAATCAAGCATTTCTTGGTTGGAATGGATACACAAGAGGATTGGTCGTAGGCGCGGTTATTGGACATACAAATTCAAATTGGCAAGAATGGCTCGGGCTTTTCTGGACGGAATTTGGGAAACCAGGAACGGAATTGCCTACAGCTATTTCACAAGCACTCCTGCATTATCATCCGATTGACTTCAATTCGATTAACATTGATGATCCGGGCAGAATGTACTTCTGGGGGTTAGGAAAATTAGGTGGAGATTAGAAAGCGAAAATTGATCGTGGGAATTGTGGTGCTCGGATTCGTTTTTGGATTCGCTTGGTTTCTAAAATCGATTCAATATCAAGATCGGCTGCCCAAATTGGAGCAACTTCAAGATGGAAACACAGTATCCCTAGATCGCTTTGGTCCTCCCTGGCACGAATACTTCTCTTCAGATCCGCAAATAGTGAAGGGGATGAAAGAGCTACTAACGAGAGGCATTTACACTGGTTCAAAGCCAAGATCTCCAGGAGAAAATGACGCATCAATAACGATTTATTCTTACACTTTGGATCACAAAAAAGTCATATGGAAAATTCTCTTCGACCCCAAAACAATGGGTACTGGAACCTATAAACCTGCTTTCGAAGCATTGGTTAGGAGAATTTTTCAAATAAGGGACACTTCGCTTTCGATAGACATGAGATTGCTTGGTGAATCAGAAAAAGACATTGAGGAAGAAAAGCGACGAACTGAAATTCGCGATCGCCAGAATGGAAGATACTAATCGGAAGTCGCCGTGTGCCTTGCGAGTATGGACGCTGGTGAAAGGGTAGCTAATGTCCCACGTTGAGTCAATCAATGATAGAATTGCCTTCAATTGATCGTATTATCGAATGGTCATGAAACGAGTTGATTCTTGCGCACCTTACGGGTTGGGGCTCCATTTAAAGGACTCACAAGTGGAGGGTCCTGCCAGAATTGAGCAGCGAGAACGGGTTAAGCAACTACATTGCAAAGACATTGATGTTCGGTTTCAAGTTCACGGCAAGCTTGACCTATTTTGGGCGACGCAAAGTCCTTATTACGGCAAAGTCGAGATTCCCGCAACCTTGCTTTCCTGGATTGACTACCTTCGACCGGAAACTATGCTGCCAGAAGATTGTGTGAATATCACCATGACCTACTTTGATCCATCGAACACGGTTACTCGTACTCAAAGATTCTACATTACGGTTGACTTCGATGAATTTATGGCACTTTGCGGGGATCTTATTTGCCCAAGTAATAGGAGCGACATTGAGGATAGGAGACGAAGAATCAAGGAAACTGGGCAGTGGCCAAATGTCATGTAAGTATCGTAGAGTTAGCTACTGAGATGAGATGGGGCATTTTCAGCACGGTTTAGAGCGCAATTTCATCCAAACCTATCCAACTGTTACCTTAGCGTAGGCGTTGGATGAATGAAATTGAGTCAGAGATTTTTTAGCTTTGGAGTTATTCGGTATTCGTGAACATGGAACGAAAATTGGCATTCCCGGTGCAGCCAATTTAGTAGCTGTTGCATCCGTGCAATAGCCTCTTACGGGCTAGGGAAAACGTTCAATTAGGGATGGCCAGCGATATCTCGGCTAGTCGGGGAACCGAACATCAAAACAGGCTAACTCTTATCTAGAAGTTGTCAACTTACTGGGGGCGGTCTGGATGCTTCGCGTCTCTAGTCCCACACCGAGCTCTTTCTTTTTAGTCCCGCCCACGCAGTGGCTCGCCCGTCGAGTTTTGTTCATTTTCAAAGTGTTTTGACGAAAATTCAAATTTCCGTGATACAATTGATTCGTGAGAAGGGCTTTTGAAATAGCTTTATATTCCGTCATGGTCGCCATCATCCTCACCTTCCTAACTAGTAAGGAGACATCTCCACTTTCTCTCTATCGCCGTTCGGACTTTGAAGCATCAAAAGTGGCGAGTGGCCAAATTGTCGTCGATCTAAAAGAATTTGTAGCCAAGTTGCACCCGGCCGATAGTGATCGGCCCTCGGTTTTACCCGAGAAAATTATTGTGGTTCTGTACCCTGCGTGCAGTAGTTGCTCGCTTAAGGCAAAGACAATAGAAGAATTCTTGAGCAAGCCAGTTTCAGGAGTGTGCCTAATACTTACAGAGAATACGTCAGCCTTTCGGCTGAAATATCCAGGACTATCCCAAAAAATCTATGTGAATAGTTTTGAAGATTCTGTTGCGGTCAAGGATTTGAGAAACGAAGAGCCGGGTGTTTACTTTTACAATGTTTCGACCTTTGAACTGATTCCAAAGGACAAGAAATCATGAATAGAAAAGGATTTACCCTTATTGAGACACTTTGTGTCATCGCTATTATTGCAGTAATAGTAGCGATTCTTTTTCCTATTTTCGGTAGAGCCAAGCAAGCGGCAAAGGAAACATCTTGTATTCAAAACCTCAAAAACCTTTATGTCGCCACAGCTTTGTATCGAGAAGAAAATAGCCCGACTGTCGAGTTTGGGGACCCCTATCAAATGGGATTGCCATCGCCTATTGCCATGCTCGATATTTTAGCCAAGACAAGCGGCAAGGATGAATATCATCAATCTCCTTGTGGTCGTCATCCGCGACTAGATGATGACTTTGGTGGCTACACGACAATCTATTTTATGCCACAAGACCCGTCTTCTTTCAAAGCTTATGTTATAAAACATGAAGGAAGCTCACCACTATGGGTTGATCCAAATTGCAGTCCTGCGAGCACACCTATAAGGCTCCAATTTGGCATTAAGAGAGTGTTTGGTGTGATGCTTGATGGTCATGTCATGCGAAAGGAAAGATCAGACGTCCCGTTTTGGTCCATGAGATATTTCGAATAGGAAACAAATGAAAAAAATTCTAATACTAACAACGATTGCCATTGCGGCATACTCACCTGCTCCCGTTTCAGTGTACTGTTCTAACTGTGTGCAGGCCCGACCAGCATGCAATGCGCCTAATGGAGTGGTTTGGACTCACTGTGGGGCTGAAGAGTGGATAAACCCACCATTTACAGGGTGTAAAGAGTTCAGAGAGGCTACTTGGACTTGCATTAATGGTTCGACCACTAGAGGAACCACGGAAGATTCAATTCCAAGCGATTCATGTTACGGGGGTCAATGCAATTCAACATTATAGAAAATGTAGTGTCAATCCCAAAATTCGAAAAACAGCATTACCTGTAGGAGCAATCTGCGTTCTGGCTTGGTACTTCTGGATCAAAGTCCCGAGTCCAAGTACAAACCAATTCGCATCGGGACTAGTAGAGGCATTTCTTTCGAGGGATGCCAAGTCTTTAGCATCCCTTTGTAGTAAGACCGAGCTAGACCAATATGGAATTTCGCAGGCAGATTTAGAAAAGCTGCTGGAGGGCGAGATTTTTCCTGCTTTCGACAAATACTACGACGCGAGGTATATCTCCACATCAGTCCTTCGAGACCGAATAGACGTTTATATTCCGCCAAAACAAGGAACCCTCCTGCTCTCCGGAAGCTTCTTCTCCGTAACAACCGGCGCTGAAAACCCGGTGGTTCTTTCTTTCATTTCAAATGTGTTCCGCATGCACAGCGGACAGTACTACAATCCGAGGAACTCAACCGCTTTCGAGCAATGGAAGACAATGTGGAAACAGTCAAAACACGATGGACCAGCATTCAAAAGCCTGGGGTTCAAGGGAGTCTATTCGTCTCTTACCAATAAGATAGAAACATGGAGCGAAAGGGAAAGCATGTCTAAGCTGAGACTAGATGCGCTTGGATACAAGGGCGAATAAAACGAATGCCCGCGTATGCACTTAACTAAATGTTGTTCTCATGCATTGGCTTAACGAATTCGCGTCGAGGTGAGTTCGTTAAGCCCAAGTGCGCCGGCCAGCCACTGACGTGGGCGGGACTATTTTGAGACACTGGAGACGCGAAGCGTCCAAACCGACATCTAGTAAGATGATAACACCTTGCACCGGTGGAATAGGCACGACGACCTCAGTAGTTTAGCTACGGAACGCAGAGAGTGCACCACCGACAGGGTTCACGTGCTCGCTTACAATAGAGGAGGCCCCCGTAAAGAGCGGGGGTGCTCCATTTCCACTAGGGAGATCCGTGGATCTTTTGCAAGATCCAGGAACAACATGAAGAGTATAGCAAGTGGCATAGGTATCGATGTCAGTAAAGGACGCTTAGGCGTAAAAGTCCCAGGTTCAAAGGCGTTTGCCGTTTCAAATGGTTCTTCGTCATTTTGTGTGGGTAGCTGGTTTTAGCTTTCCGTGGAGTAGGTAGCTCATTGTGATTAGGTTTTGTGGATTTCTGTATCCTCGGGCCTTGTTTTTGGCAAGCCACTCCGTGGACTGGGTTATCTTTCTGTGGCACTGGAGACGCGACCTGTCCGCCAAAGTGAGGAACAAACGACGGAGGAAGCGTCCAAACCGACATCCCGAAGGTCCGCCGAAGCACTCCTGTCCGCCGACGGAGTCCGCCATAGCGCCTTGGCGAAGGCGGAAGTGCCTTGACGAAGGAGGATTGGCGAAGGTGGATACGTTGCTGAGTCTCAGCTCAGTCCCGGCTTGCCGGGATGTCTCAGCTCAGTCCCGGCTTGCCGAGAAACGAAGTGACGCTGGGTCTGCACGCCGTAGCGCTCCTGTCCGCCGACGGAGTCCGCCATAGCGCCTTGGCGAAGGCGGAAGTGCCTTCACGAAGGCTGGATGCGCGCAGGAGTGAGAAACCAGTGGAATTTGATTCACGAGATTGGTGGAGCCGTCCCCCCCTTCCGCGAAGGAAGATTTCCAACTCCCAACTCCAAACTCCAAACTCCTAACTCTCCGCTCCCAACTCTCCGTTCTCCGATCCCCGTTCCCCGCCCTTGACAAATATAGTAGACATGTATATACTATATATTGAACGATAAAATGGGCTGGCGAATAATCCACGGGAGGCCGTACTTCTACGAAACTGTCTACGAAAATGACGTGCGCACCAAGCGGTGCTGGACCATGTGCCATGCCGGCCTCAAAGCCTCTTCCAAAATTGCGCAACAGCAGTTCGAACACCAAAAAGAGATCGCATGGCTAGAGACCACCAAAGCCCGCGATGAATACATCGATGGACTCATTTTCACGCTAAATGCTCGTATCCGAAAAACCATCGCCGCTCGAATGGGCCAATCTGGCTACTTCTACCTTCGTGGTCAATGGCGGAAGCAACAAGAATCAAAAATGCAAACCCAACCAAACCTAACCGAACTAAGAGATGAGGTCACAAAACCGGGCGAAACAAAGACCGTCACATCTCAAGAATGCGAACAGCTCAGCGGCGACATTCGCCGCCTTGCACTCGAAAGTCTCCGTGAATTCGCCGCCAATCAACCCTTACCTGAACTCAATGACGAGGAAGATGGTTCCGATGCTAAACCCCGCGTGAAGATATTTTGTAATGTCGAACAGACGATCGCCGAGATGGAAGCGAAGGTTCAGTCGATGAGGCAAGACTTTCAGTACGAGCTTGTCAACAGCTTCGACCGACTCCTCGTCGATCAACTCACCACTGCCTGGGTGCAATGGTATGTCGCCGGCTGGCTCAACGATGGCGTAATAACTTCCAGTCGGACATGTCGGCAAAATCAATACTATGCCCAGCGCTACCAACAGTGCCATTCACGCCTTACCCGGGCTATCGATCAATTAGCCAGGATCCGCCAAATCCCCGCCTCCGCTCTTTGTATCGAAACCCAAGCCGACAAAGACGCCAAAGCCGAACAAGAACGACGGCGATTGGCAGAGCGAGAAGCCCAACTACTTGCTGATGAAGGTGAGGCAGATGAAGAGTAGTCTTCTTTCTCCTCTCCTTCTACTAGAAACTGTCTCACGGATGCGAATAGCTCGGAATGGATGCACCGGGAATGCTGATTTTCATTCCATGTTGCAGGAATACCGAATAACTTCTAAGCGAAAATCGTTTCCCGATGCTAAAGAAATCTTGCCCGGCTTTACCCATGCGACAATTTCACTAGAGGTCGATAATACTCGCACCCGCACGAACAAATTTACGCCACTTTTTTTCGATGGCCGGAATTTTGTTCGCCTACCGAACTACCTTGAACAAACCGATGCCACAACTACTTAATCCCCGTCATGACGATGCCTTTCACGAAGTAACGCTGTCCAACCAAGAACAAGATGATAATCGGGATCATGACAATCACCGAGCCAGCCATCAGAAGTTCCCATTGGTTTTGGTTCATCGCCCGGTACGTTTGCAGACCCAACTCAAGGGTTTGGTTCTCGGGGCTGTTGAGAATAATCAACGGACCTTGGAAGTCTTTCCAGTTATAGATAAAACTAAAAATTCCGACCGTGGCCAACGCCGGCCCCATATTAGGCATCATGAACCGCCAAAAGATCGTGGCGTGATTCGCGCCATCAAGAATCGCGGCTTCATCTATGTCCCGAGGGATTCCCATCAAGAACTGGCGAAGCAAGAAAATGTTGTACGCTCCGCCGCCAAAAAAGGCGGGCACGATCAGCGGATAGAACGTATCAACCCAACCGAGATACTTCCAAAGCACGTACTGAGGAACCATCGTTACGATTCCAGGAAGCATCATCGTGCTCAGAAGCAAAACGAAAAGGCGATCTCGGCCGGGAAACTTCAGTCGGGCAAACCCGTACGCAACCATGCTGGAACTCAGCAAGACACCCAGCGTGCTAAGGCTCGAAATGATCAGCGAGTTTCGGAAAAAGAGCACAAACGGAGCGTTCGGATTGGTCAAGACTTTTTCGTAATTCACCCACTGCAAGGCCCTCGGAAACTCCCATACCGACGAGTTGGCAACTTCTCCCGGAGTCTTGAGCGACATCGCGAACATGAGATAAAACGGAGCCAACGAAAGAACAACTCCCGACAAAAGCACGAACCAAAGGAGGAAGCGTAACATTGCCGCCGTTCGTTCGGCAGATTTCGCCGCCTTTATCCAGTCTTGTTGGTGGTTTGCCGCCATTACTTTGCCTCCGCTTCGTAGTAAACCCAGCGTTTACTCATCCTCATTTGCACCAGGGTCACGACCATGATGATCACAAAAAGAACCCATCCCAAAGCGCTTGCATATCCCATACGAGCAGACTGGAAGGCAGTTCCGAAGATGTGGAATACATAAAGCCTGGTCGCATCGTTTGGTCCCCCTTGCGTAATCACGAATGCCTGGGTGAACGCTTGGAAGGCACCAATAAGCCCGGTTATCGCGCTGAAGAAAATCGTCGGGGTGAGCATCGGAAAGGTGATCGACTTAAATCGCTTCCAAATGCCGGCTCCATCCAGGGTCGCGGCTTCGTAATAGTAATTCGGAATTCCTTGCAGGCCAGCCAAGAAAATGACGGTGCCTCCACCAATTCCCCACAGAGACATGATAATCAGAGCAGGAAGGGCAGTGGACTCAGTTTGGAGCCAGTCGACCGGCTTTGCCGGATCATTCATGAGCCAAGTGCTAAGGGCCTTACCAAGCGCCCATTTGCCTTCGGGACCGTACAGCAAGTAGTTCAGAAGACCTTTCTCGGGATTGAAAACTCGCATCCAGATCAGGGCTCCAGCTACGGCAGATGTGATCGAAGGAATATAGTAAAGCGTTCGATAGAGCGAGACGCCTTTCACTTTCTGGTTCAAAAGCAGTGCCAGTCCCATCGAACCAAAAATTCCAAACCCAACGCTGAAAACCGTGAAAATCAGGGTTACGGTCAGGGACTTGTAAAACGCGGGATCGCCAACAAAAGCTTCTTTGAAGTTGTCGAGTCCGCGCCACTTTGCCGGAGCGATAATGTCCCAGTCGGCGAACGCCATCAGCAAAGCAAGGATCATCGGACCAACCGCAAACACCGCCATACCGATAATCCAAGGTGCCAAGAACTTGTATCCCGATCGAGTCTCCGTCTTTTCAAGGTTCGTCAGCTTCTTACCAAATTCAGGCTTGTAAACCCAAAACAAGATCGCAACCACGATACCGATCGCAAACAGTCCGCCCAGCGCCCAGTTAAACGGAGGAAGGGATTCTTGCTTTCGGAGAATATCGAGCCGACCCTGGGCGACTGCCTGATTCTCGTTAAGGATTTTCTCCGCGCTGCCCCGTCCGTTCCACAGGATTTCAAGACCTTTGTTAACCCGGTCCCCGACCGAGATTCCAAATTGAGTGGATGGATCGAATACGACAAAAGGAACTGCTTCGTCCGTCGCGATTCGGTTCTTAGGGAATTGCTCCTCAAGCGGAGTGTTTGGACCAGGCAACCAAATTCCTGGTTCGAGTGCAAGCTTTCGGATTGCCGGCTGGGCGATTCCCGCCTTTGCCATCGCGATCATTCCCGGAGGTCCGCTTAAGAACTTCGTGAGCTTCCAGGCAATATCGGGATTTTTTGTGGAAGACATAACCGCGTAGCCAGAGCCACCAGTCGTAAATTTTCGCACCGGAATTCCGTCCGCTCCGGCATAAGCAGGAGCCAAACAAATATCCCAATCGAACCATTCGGGTGATCCAGGCTTGAGCATTTTTCGCATGTTCGGAACTTCCCAAATTCCGTTTTGGTACATCGCGATTTTCTGCTGAACGAACATTTGCTGGGTCGTCATCATCAGTGCGCCAGCGGCTTCGGCATTCGATGGTGCGAGGTGAAGTTTGTTGGCAAAGTCCGAGGCAAATTGAAACGCCTTTATTCGATTAGGAGCGTTCGCCTGAACTTTGGTTGGCTCGGCATAGTTATCGTAAACCGGAGCGCCCAACTGCAAGGCGTACATGTCAGCTTGCATTTGCGGCCATCCGGGTGCATAACCCCATTGAATGTACTTTCCGTCTTTATCTTGTTTGACGAAGTGCTTGCAAACCCACTGGAAGTCTTTCTCTTTTAGTTCGGGTCTTTCCTTAAAGTCCCAAGTCCAAGTGCCATCCGGCATTGGAAGGCCAGCATCTTTGAACATCCTCTTGTTGTAATAGATCAACCCAATTGGGGCGATGTCTCGGGGAAGGATGTAGATGTTGTCGCGGAAGGTGTAGGAATCAACAATCGGTTTGTAGAATTCGTTGATGTCAAAGCCCGGCGAGGAAGTAAAGAATTTGTTAAGCGGAAGGAGCGCACCACGGGAAGCCAGGAATTGGTAATGAGTCGTATCCATCATCACGACATCAGGAGCGACCCCTGCGGCGTAAGTGATGATCATCTTTTGGTGGTAAAGATTGTATTCGTAGTTTTCAATCTTAACTTTATAACCAGGGTTCTCGGATTCAAACTGCTTGCAAACAGATCGAATGGTTTCCAGAGCCTTGTCTCCATCCCAAACACTGAGTCGGAGAGTTGTTTCGGCAATCGAAAAACTCGACCCAAGCAAAAACAGCAAGCAGGCAGTAATTTGGAGGAAGTGCTTCTTGAACATTGGAACTCAGTGCGAAACCATTTTAACTTGATATACGGGTCAATCACACCACAATTTGTCACCTTTTTTTCCAATTGTTGAGGTCTTTGAACCTGGTAAACTTGGATTTCATCCTCTCGGTGCTCAATGAGTGACCAGAATCACGAAATATCGCAAAATGCAGCAAGCGAGCTGACAAACGGGCCGGCAATAGCAACGCCGATGCCAGCGTCCTCGATTATCAATGCGATTTCGGGCATACCAGCAGAGCAGGAGAAAACTCAGACTATGGCAAACGAACAATTCGACGCAGACATTATTGTGATTGGCTCCGGTCCCGGTGGCTACTATGCCGCAATCCGTGCAGCTCAGATGGGAGCAAAAGTCATGTGCGTTGAAAAGGGATTGCTCGGTGGCACTTGCCTTAACGTCGGATGCGTGCCTTCAAAAGCAATGATCGCCAGCGTTGAAATGCTCCACAAAACGAAGAAGGCTGCCAGTTTTGGAATGAAAGCAGTCGAGTCTCCAGAAATGGACTTCGAAGCAATGATGAAACGCAAAGACAAGATTGTTTCGACCGAGCGTGGCGGAATTGGAATGCTTTTCAAAAAGAAAGGCGTTACCTACGTTGAGGGTTTTGCGAAGTTTGTTGATGCGAACACCTTGTCCGTTACCGACAAAGACGGAAAGGAAGCTAAGTACCGAGGCAAGAACTTCATCCTAGCGATGGGCTCATCCGTTATTCACCTCCCTGTTCCTGGTTTGATCGGCGGACGAGAAGAAAATATTTGGACGTCGGACGATGCGGTTTCGGCTCCTTTTGTACCGGACAGCATGGTCGTTCTTGGCGGCGGCGCGGTTGGCTGCGAATTCTCTTATGTATTCAACGGTCTTGGAACCAAGGTAACCCTCGTTGAAATGATGCCGAATCTGATCAATGTTATGGACGAAGAGCTTGGCGTGGAGCTTGGAAAGCAACTGACCAAGCAGGGCGTTTCGGTTAAGACGGGAGCTACGATTGATAAGGTCGAGAAGACCAAGACAGGTTGGAAAGTCACGATTAAGAAAGGCACTGATACCGAAGTGCTGGACGTTCAAGTTGTGCTGCTAGGCGTTGGTCGAAAAGCGAACACCGACGACATGAATCTAGAAGGAGTCGGCGTTAAACTCCACCGACGAGGCGTCGAGATTGTTGACGATACGCTCAAAACGCACGTACCAAATATTTGGGCGATTGGCGACGTAACGGGACGAATTCAGCTTGCCCACGTTGCTCAACAAGAAGGTCTAACTGCGGTCAACAACATTCTGAAGCCTGAGTCACCAAAAACCCTCAATTACGGTTTGGTACCAAACGTGGTTTACACTGCACCAGAAGTTGCCAGTGTTGGATTAACCGAATCCGAAGCGAAATCAAAGGGTTACGACGTGGTGATTGGTCGTTCGAAGTTTGGAATCTTTGCCAAGGCAATGGCATCAAACGAGACCGAAGGTTTCGTCAAAGTTGTTGCCGAGAAGAAGTACGGCGAAATCCTTGGTGTGCACATGATTGGTGGACACGTCTCAGACATTTTGCATGAGGCAGTTACCGCGTTGGTTCACGAAGCGACCTTGGATTCGATGGAAACCGTGATGCACGCGCACCCAACAATGGCTGAAGCGGTCATCGAAGCGTTTGAAGATGCAATGGGTCATGCGATCCATAAGATGTAGGCTAACTTCATGGTCATCTCAGATCTTGCAACCGGCTCTCTGAAAGGGGGGGCGGTTCGAAGCATCCGAACCGTTGGCGATTTGCGTGACTACTGGCAAGACCCTTCTGCTGCTGATGCGGCCGCAGATCAGCCACTGTACGAAACCGAAACGTACTTTGCCAAGCCTGACGGCACGGAAGGCGCGATCTTGTGGGGTTCGACTCGCCTGTTTCCGGGCGATGTTGGTGGTGAGTACTTCATGACCCGAGGGCACTGGCACCTCAAGCCGACGCATGGTGAGTTGATTGTCTGCGTTTCTGGAACTGGTTTGATCGTGTTGATGGATGGTGAGCGGGTTACAACGACCGTGAACTTGTCTCCCGGCGTGACTTATCATATCGACGGGACGCTTGCCCATCGAACGATTAACACCGGCAGTGAGCCTTTGGTTTTTTGGTGTGCCTGGGCGGCGGATTGCGGGCACGAATACGAAAGCATCCTCCGCGACGGCTTTTCTCGGCGATTCTTTAAGCCGTAGGTGCCATATTCGTTCGAAGAAGTAAACTATTGTTTCCCCATGATTGAGCTTGAAACGTTTCCGAATCCGAATCCAAACCGCAATTACACGATCAAGCACGTTAACCCTGAGTTCACCAGCGTTTGCCCGAAGACCGGCTTGCCTGACTTTGCGACGATCGAGCTTGAATACATTCCGGGCGATGTCTGCATTGAGCTCAAGAGCCTGAAGTATTACTACCTCGACTTTCGAAACAAGGGGATCTTTTATGAGGCGGTGATCAACCAAATGCTTGACGACCTGGTTGGTGCTTGCAGTCCTCGGTGGATGCGGGTTACCGGGAACTTTAGTGCTCGCGGCGGCATCCACTCGGTTGTGACTTGTGAGATGGGTAGCAAGGCGAAATAGGCAACTAAGCTTCAGTAATTTTTACGCGCTTCTTGGCTAACAGCTAACAGCTTCTTAAATTTGCCTCAATTCTTCAATCGCCCTTTGAATCTCGTGGGCGTCAGTTTGGACTCGGCTAAGGTTGGCCCTTAGTGGCTCCAGATCAACCCGAACCGCTTCTTGCTGGGTAAGACTAAGACCCTTGAGCGTGTCTCTCGTTTTGAGAAATGTCTGCTTCGTAAGTTCCATATGAGCCTCGGTTCGTTCAGCTTGAACGGCAAATGAATCCCACTTCGTCATTCGATCCTGCGCCATTTCGAGGCTCTGACCGTATGCTTCTTTTGCTACTTCATCCGTACTCTGGGAACTAAGACTTTGTAGTCGAGCGATTTCGGCAAGGCTCTCTGTATGGTTTTTTCCACCCGAAGACGACTTCATTTCTTCGGACAGCTTGTTGAGCACGAGGGCTTGATCCAGGGCATTGTAGAGTGCATCTCGCCATGATTTTTTTTGGTCAGCGTCGAGGACCCTTGACTCTTCGACATACCTAAGACAATCTAGATAGAGCGATTGATGTTCAGATAGGTTCAAACCTGGTCGCAATGCTTCAAGTTCCTGCCATGTGATCATTTTCTTGTTCTTTTGATACCCGACATAACCTGCGGCCATCCAAAGCCCCAGCAAAATCAAAAAGGTAAAAACGTCGATGGCTTTTCCACCTAGGTCAGCGGCTAATGCCGCACCTCCTATAACGGGAATCAAGCCCAACAACCAAATCATGGTTCCTCGCCAATATTCGGCAAACCAAACCGATGAATGTTTGGAGCCAGCCGCCGTAGTCAACGCATCGGCGGTGCCGCTCATATAGCTAGCCGTCATTTCGTAGACCGCCTCAAAAACTGAAGGATGGATGTCCTTGGGTGTAAACCGTGCGCTCATGCTTTCCATCTCATACGACCGGTACGGCAAAAAGGTTAACGAGAATTTCTTTGTTAAGGAAAGTTATTGCGCGACCTTAGTCAACTCAACCTGAATCGATTCCATTTCAGAATCAGCGGAAGTCTGGCGAAGAAGAGCCTCTCGGGTTCGAAAAATCGCTTGCTTTGCATCTTCAACGTCTCGCTCGGCAGACAAAATCCGATCAATCACCGCATTCAACTTCGATGCCCACAGGGCCTTTTCGGACCCACCTATTGCCATGGATTCGCTGATGAATTGCAGACAATCTAGATAGGCATATTGCTCAGGCGTCAAGTATAGAGCCCTTTTTAGGCTATTCAGTTCTGGCCACGTGAGGCAACTATCGTAGCTTTTGTACAACCGATAACTCTTGACCGACCAAATAGCCGCTAATGTCAGGAAAACCAGCGATGCCACCGGGGCACCAAGTTGCGTCCAAGCAACCGCAACCACCACGAAAACGCCTAAAAAGCCGGCTCCAATTTTCGCAAATATCTTTGAATATTCGATCGCCCGAATCTGGCAGTACATTGTCGCTGCTGCAATTGACTTCTGGTCCGTCAATTTCCCGTTCATCACTCCAGATCGAACACTTTCAACAATTTTTAATATTGATGGGTGGATCGCGTCTGGACTAGAAGGACCTTGCACCATGGGTTCCTTAGTAGTACACCTTGAAATTCTGCTCTCGGAGATAAATCCGTCCACATAAATCGGGCAAAATGACCCTAATGCGACAAATTGTGGCGATTGGTGGGAGTGGATTTAGTGAGGAACCAGAAAATCTTGCGCTGAATCGATACATCTTGTCCCTCGTTGAAAACCCTAACCCAAAGGCATGCTTTCTTCCGATCGCTTCGGCTGATAACCAAACCTACATTGACGGTTTTCATGCTTGTTACCGGATGTTGGGCTACGAAACCTCTCACCTGAGCCTTTATTGGCCACACCGTCTCGATCTTGAGGACTTCATGATGGAGCAGGATGTGATCTATGTTGGCGGAGGCAACACCCGTAACCTTCTAGTCCTTTGGCGTGAATGGGGTTTGGACGTTGCCATTCGAAAAGCCTATGAAAATGGGACCATCTTGGCTGGTGTAAGCGCCGGAGCAAACTGCTGGTTCGAAGAGTTTAGTACAGACTCAATGGGTCCACTAGCTCCTTGGCGTGGGCTTGGTTGGCTCAAAGGAAGCTACTGTCCTCATTACGACGGGGAAGCAGATCGGCGGCCCTCCCTGAAGCGGATGCTTGAGAATGGAGAGATCGGACCAGGGTTGGCGTGCGAGGATTGGACTGCTGCGCACTATGTTGACGAGAAGTTGCATAAATGCATTTCGTCGAAGTCCGGATCAAGGGTTTTTGAAGTTGGTCTTAATGGCGAAACTGCCTTGGAAACCGAATTGGTAAATTAGAAGAAGCCAGGGTCAACTCAACCCTGGCTCTATTTCCCTATTTGACTTCGGATAGCAGTTTCACAACTGCGTCTTCCATCTGTTTGTCGCGAAGATCACGATAGCGGATCACGCCTTTTGCGTCAATGATGTAGATTGTAGGCCAACCTTGAACATTCCATTTACTTGGCAATATTCCACTAGTTGAACCGGCGATCCCTTGACGCCATTTGATGCCCTGTTCCTTGAGTATTTTGTTGACGACCGACCGGTCGCCATCGCTGTTGATTCCGAGAAGAGCGAAAGGTTTATCTTTAAGAGATTCAACCATTTCCTTTTCATGAGGAATCATTGCCCTACAAGGTGGTCACCAAAATCCCCAAAAATCGAGGACGACTACCTTTCCGCGATAGTCTGATAATTTCCACTTCACCCCGTTTTCGTCTTCGATTTCGAAGTCTGGCGCGACCATTCCAACTTGCAAGTTGTCTAGCTCAAACAAGCTTGATTGGGCCATTTTTGCCTGTTTCGTGTCGGCGTACTTGGTGGATAGTTCGGTGAATAGGGCTCGCTTTTTGTCGCCAGCCGAAGGAGACCTACCAACAATTTCAGCCATGTTGTAAATGGCAGCTGCTTGCACTTCTCGTGACTTCGCCGTTGTGCGAATCTTTTGAAGATATGGAATTATTGTTTCTGGCTTGTCTTGCGTCATGTACATTGATTGTCCGAACATGTACATGTGCCGACTCAAAGTTGGAGATTGGACAAAGCGACCAGCGAGGTTATTCAAACACTCCTTGATCAGCGCTTTGTTACCCCTCGCCAGGTTGATAATCTGGGCTTCAACTTCCGGCCCGAGGGCCAAATCGTTGGTGACTTTTTTGCGAAACTGCAAAAACTTAGGTAAGAAGGTCTTGGCGGGATCCTTTGCTGGATCCAACTTGACCTTGGCCGATTCTTCTTCGGTCTTGGCGTCTTCGTAGGGTTTGTAGTAGACCGTATAAGCATCTTGAAGCTGCTTATTCAGGCCGTCTAGTTCTTTCTTGAGCTTAGAGGCTCCAGGCGGACTTTGACCACAAACCAAAGAAGCTGCCCCAAAAAGGAGGCAGATTATGGTTAGTTGTTTTCTGAACATCAAATACTTCCTGGCATGACAAATAGCCACGCCAAACAAGTTCCATTTTACACAAAAGCCCGGAAGTTGGGAATATAAGTACGGATGCGAGTCATTCGGATTTCAATGACGACACAATTGGACGCCAAGGCTCTAATCAGGAGAAATCCGGGCGAGACGTGGCTGGGTCATTGTGTCGAACAGAAGAAATACTCGTAGCCGGCTACCTCAGCAGCAACGGATAGTTGAACCTAACAATGACGGAATCTATCGCTGCTGAGGTTAAAAAAGCTCAAGACGTCGAGTGATTAAACACAATGACCCACCCACGAGACGCCCGGGCTCCATCTAGACTACTACTTCGCTTCGTCGCTCAGATACTCGTCGCTCGCTGTGATCGAGGACCTTCTTTCGGAATCGGAGTTGCTTTGGTGTGACTTCGAGAAGTTCATCGTCTCGCAACCACGATAGTGCTTGCTCAAGTGAGAATTCTTTGTGAGTATCCAAAGATGCCGTCTGCTCGGAAGTGGCCGACCGAATGTTGTTCGCCGCCTTTTCTTTGGTTGCGTTGACAATCATGTCTTCATCTCGGCTACAGGCCCCAACAATCATGCCGGCGTATAGTGCGGTTCCGACTGGGTAAAATAACTGTCCTCGAACCATGACGTCCTCGTATGCATATCGAGTGAGCTTGCCTGGATCCTTCGAGATGAGAGAACCTTGCACTCGGAATGCAATCTCGCCTTTGTAGGGCTTGTAGCCGTCATACAGCGATCCGATAAGACCAAGACCTCTGGTAAGTGTCAAGAAGTTAGAACGGAAGCCAATGAGTCCACGAGTCGGAATCGAATACTCCAAGGAGTTCGTTCCGTTGTCGTTAGTTCGCATGTTCAACAGGTCGCCTTTTCGACGGCTCATTTCTTCCATGACCGACCCAACTGCGTCTTCCGGAACTTCAAGGGTAGCCGCTTCGTTCGGTTCCAAAATCTTGCCGTTTTCGTCTCGCTTCAAAATAACTTGCGGTCGAGAAATCTGCATCTCGTACCCTTCACGTCGCATTGTCTCGATAAGGATTGCGAGTTGAAGTTCGCCCCGTGCCTTGACCTTAACCGTGTCAGACGCTGCGTCAGGGTCAACTTTGATCGAAACCGATACTGCTTCTTCCTTCAAGATTCGGTCTCGAATCTTGTGGATGGTAAGGAACTTGCCGCCATCTTTGCCCGCCAGTGGCGAGTTATTGGCATAAAAGTTCATCGAAAGAGTGCTTGGCTCAACCTTGATCGCCGGTAGGGCTTCACTGGTGTCAACGATGGCAATCGTATCGGAAATGAGAACATTGTCGAGACCCGCCAACATCGCAATTTCGCCCGCGGAAACCGCTTCGACATCTGTCAGTTCGATACCTTCGTATGTCCAAAGCTTGGTGACATTGAACGCAACTTTCTTAACAACATCTTCACGAATCATTTCGACTCGGTCACCAACTTTGACGGTTCCACGAAGAACTTTTCCGCCAAACATACGTCCGAGGTAATCGCTGTAGTCGAGGTTGTTAACTTGAAGTCGGAATGGACCTTCGTGTTCAACTTTCGGCTCAGGAACGTGTTCGACAATCGCATCGAACAGTTTCTTCATGTCCATGTCGGTGTCGCCCGGATTGGTTCGCGCATATCCGCCCGCCCCAGATCCGTATAGAACCGGGAAGAACAGGGCATCCTCGTCCGCTCCGAGGTCAATGAAAAGATCAAGAGTTTTGTCGTATGCGTATTCTGGTCGTGAGTTCTCGCGGTCAATTTTGTTGACAAATACGATTGGCTTCAATCCGTTCTGGAAAGCCTTTTTGAGGACAAATCGAGTCTGAGGCATCGGCCCCTCATTAGCATCCACGACGAGCAAAACACCGTCAACCATGCTGAGCACTCGCTCAACTTCGCCGCCAAAGTCGGCGTGACCTGGAGTGTCGACAATGTTGATCTTGGTGCCAAGGTACTGGACCGAAGCGACCTTGGACAAAATCGTGATACCTTTCTCGCGCTCAAGGTCGTTGCTATCCATAACACGGATGCCCATGTGCTGGTTCTCACGGAAGGTCCCCGCCTGCTTAAAAATTGCGTCTACGAGGGTGGTCTTCCCGTGATCAACGTGCGCAATGATGCCTATATTCCGAATCTTGGGGGACATATAGATTCATTTTACCGGTTTTAGACTAGCCTTCACTCAGAACACGCTCTGCAAGTACCAGTGCAGCATAGTCATCATAGGCCTCTGGGGGAACCTGGAGAGTGGCTGGAAGGAACTTTCTCCAACCTTTTCTAGGATTGTATTCCCAGTACCTTTCTCGGGCCTGAATCGTGGTTTCTTTCTCGTCAATAACGAGAATTCCCATGCTTGGCAGGTGTTTGGTAAGGTCGGTCTTCACTTTTTTCGATCCGGTCGAGTCGCCGATGATCACCAAATGAAATTCTTCGACAATATAGGCTTCGTGAAGTTTGACAATGACCGCATCGGCCGGGACAACATCATGCCATAACAGCTTGAGCGAACCGGTTTCGTCACGCTGAACCAGCGCCATTCCGCATTTGGATGTGCCGGGGTCAATCGACAAGACCGTTTTTTTCATCATCGGACCTCAATATCGATGTCAAGCGAATCACCGGCGCGTATGTCTTGGCGGGCTATCGCCACCAACCTCACAACTCGGGTTACTTGCTTGACTTTCGCAACTGTGCTGAGCAACTGCTCTTGAGGGAAAATGCCGTACGACAAGCCATCTCTTGCTTGAATCGGGATCATGTTCCGGCTCCTGGCTTTCGTATTGACAAAGGTTCTCAAAAACTCGCGGATTCCGTTGAGAGCCTCGATTTCGCTAAGCCGACCGTCGATCTTTGATTCGGCCACTATTTCACCCTTACGGAATACCAATGGATTTGGTAGCGATATGATCTCGAGGGGTACTGGCTCAGAACCGAAGAGATTGACCGATGCCTTGGCAATCAAAACGGTTTCACTCGTTGACTCTTTGATTACGTTAACCCAATAATTTTCAACTTCTTCTTCAGTAAAAATTCTATTGATTGAAGCCTTGATAATCATTCCCGCCGCACCAGAAAAGGCGAAATCTGGATCTGGCTTGGCCCCATGGTCAGTAGCGATTGATTTTGCTCTGCGAAGAAGGGCTCGATAAGCATTGGTGGCGTCCGCAATCGTGGGTTTTGCCGGTACCGAAACTCTGGTTAACTCCTCTCCTCGGAGGTACGAAATCGTTTGAGTACGATAGAACTTTTCGGCATCCTGTACGGCATTTCTAACCTGGATTTGGATTTCGGCTAATTTATCCGTTGCTTCCTTAAGGTTCGCATTGACTTTTCTTGTTTCAGATTCCGCCATCACCTTTTCGGACTTCAGCAATTCGATGTCTTTATTGAGACCATCTATTACACCTTGGAGATTGTCAGAAGCCTGTTTGAACTCAGCGTTCTTCTTTTGTAACTCACCGTTTTGACTGGTTAGTTTAAGGTTCTGAGTGGAAATCTTATTGTAACTTTTTGAAGCTTCCAGATATTTCCCATCGGCTTCTTTAAGATTTGCCTCAGCAATCGTTAACTTTGACTTCGCATCATCAAGGTTCTTTTTCGCTTCGGGCAGCCGCTTTTGTAGGTCTGTTAGTTGAGCTCGAATGGGTGCGAATTGGGCCTCCGCTCGAAGCTTGTCTCGTTGAATCTTTTCGATATTGCTAGTCAAGTTGGTGACTTTGCCGTCTAAGGTTTTAGCTTTTGCTTCTTGAATCTTTGCGTCGGCTTGCTTCTTTTTGAGTTCGTCATCCAGAATTCGGTTCGTGTTTTCAAGTTGTGAATTTTTCTTTTCGCCAACGACCAACTGATCATTAATCTTGTTGACTTCTTTGGACTTTTGCTCCAAGTCTCTGACAATTTCGCTTCCACGCGTGATCCATGTTCGAAAGACGGAGCTCACCGCGTAAAGCAGTGACATTGTGATGATAGGGATCAACATTCCGGCGATAACAACGCTGATTCGAGCAACATACTTTGGGCGTATGCGTTTGATCGATAGTCGCTTTTTGCCAATTTTATAGCCGAGAATATCTGCGAGGTAAGCGGAGTATCCGCCGATCGCGATGACTAACAAGACAAAAAAGAGCGATTGAGGATCCAAGTTATCCCGTATTCCTTCGCCTCATTATAACAAGTGCAGCGCCAAGTCCGAGAATGATTGGCGTGAAAGATGCAACGAAAGGCGGAATAATGCCGCCTTGAGCCCATACATTCATGAAGTTCGCAATGGTCATATAGGCAAACATAATGCCGACAGCTAAAGCAAATCCAGTAGCCGTTCCCGCACGATGAGACCTGATTCCAAGAGCCGCACCCAAAATGCCGAAAACGAATGCCGCAAGAGGAACCGAGTACTTGCTCCAAAGCCAATATTCAAAATTCCGAAGCATTTTTGGCGTCACTGACTTATCCGATTTAGCCTTTGTGATTAGCCCTCTGATTTCAGATGACGTATAAAAGTCAGGATCATTTTTGTCTTTGACCCCAATATTCTCCGGCGCTTCCTTCAGCTTCGGGAGTTGACCAGGCCAGATGTCACCCGTAATTTGAGAAATGTCTTTGAAGTCAGCACTAAACATCGTGGCTGGTCCAATAATTTTCCATTCCTTGGTGTTTTCGTAGTGAAGTCCGGTTGCTTCCAGATAAAACGTAGGCTTGCCATCGGTGCCAAGCGCCTTTAACGTCACCCCCGACAGGGTCTGATCGCCGAGATTAAAGTCTTCCGCCATGATCATGGCCTTGGTAACTCCTTCTTCGACAATGGGCTGAAAAACCGGTTGTACATTTTTCTTCTGAATGGTCGTTCGAAGAGAGTCAGTGATACCGCTAAGGCGTTTCACCGAACTCGGAACAAATGAATCATTGAGAATAAACGTTAAAACCGCAACCCCCATCGAGAACATCGCGACCGGGAAAATAATGCGATAAATGCTCGCGCCACCGGCGCGTAAAGCAACAATCTCCGAGTCACCCGAAAGTCGCCCAAACGCCAACAGCGCTCCCAACAAAGTGGACATCGCTAGAGTTTTCACCAGCATCGCGGGAATCATCAACCAAGTGACATTGAGAATGACGGAAACCGGCACTCCCTCGACAATGTAATTGGTGATTCTTCCCAAATAAGTCGCAGCAAGAATGAGCGACGTGAACATAGCAACGCCAAATGCCCATGGTCCAAACAATTCACCCGCAATCAGCCGATCAATTTTTTTCATCGTCTTCGAAAATGTCGGTGCCGAATTGTTGCCCTAAATAATGTTTGCGAACTTGCTCGTTGTCAGAAATCTCTTTGCCGGTTCCTTCAGCGACGATCTTTCCGTCGATGAGGATATAGTTCCGGTCGGTGATTCTTAAGGTCGCGGCAACGTTATGGTCAGTAATCAGAATTCCTATCCCCTGACCGCGAAGTTTGAATAGAATTGCCTGAATCTCCTCGATCGTGACCGGATCGATTCCGGTAAAAGGCTCGTCCAACAAAATGAACTTTGGCTCAGTCGCCATAGCTCGGGCGATTTCCACCCGTCGCCGTTCACCACCCGAAAGCACACCTGCCACCGAGTCCAATCGCTCGGTGATATGGAGTTCTTCCGCTAATTCCTGAACTTTCGCCCTTTGTTCTTTTTTAGATTTACCGGCGAGTTCAAGAACGAGCAAAAGGTTGTCGCGAACCGTCAATTTTCGAAAGACTGAAGTCTCTTGGGGAAGGTATCCAATTCCAGCCCGAGCTCGTTTGAACATCGGCCACTTAGTGACCTCCTTATCGTCGAGAAAAACCTTTCCGCCATTGGGCTTAACCAGTCCGACGGTCATGTAAAACGAAGTTGTCTTTCCGGCTCCGTTTGGCCCCAGCAGGCCAACGATTTCCCCGGTACTTACCGTGAACGTAACCCCGTTAACAACTTTGCGCCCCTTATATTTCTTTTGGAGGTTCTCCGCTGTAATCTTCAAGCTCCACCTTTTTTGCCTTTTGAATCCATTTTGAGAAGGGTGGTTGTGACTTGTTGACCCGCGCCAGATTTAAACTTCAACTTAATGATTTCATTTTTATCGTTGAGCTGTAGTATGAGCAAGCTCGCTCCTTCTACCACGGCACCATCATCGCCACCAAGCTCCCTGAATTCCAAGTTACCTTCGAGTCGAACTTCGGGACTTCCGTTTTCTCCAGAAACGGTGTACCGCATTTGGTCGGCTTTGGCTGACACCTTGATTCGCTTCTCACCGTCGGCATCTTTCGATAGTTTTGTGCCCGTGAATTGAATCGGCCCCCGGACCGTTGCCGACTGAATCTCCGAAACCTGCTTTTTGTTTTCGTCGAGTTTTGTCTTGAAGGTAATCGTCGCAGATCGTGAGGTTGTGCTCATCGTCGAATCGACAATTGATGACTTCGCGGTTTTGGTAGCATCATTTTTTTCTTGTCCTGCAAAGCCAATTTTCACATCGCCGTTGATCGTGACTTCGCGAGCTCCGCCTTCTTTTAGATCGTACTCTCCGGATGAGCCAGTTGCGGTAGTAACCCCTTTTTTGCCCTTTTGCGTGAACTCGATTCCGCCCGTCATACGAACCTGATCAAACTCGGTTTTCTTGTTCAGCTTAACGATCAATCCAGTTGCCTTCGCGCAAGTCAGGAGCGTTTCGACTTTGGCATCGCTATCCGCATTGATTCGTCTCAACTGCACGTTTCCGTTCAACTCAAAGCTCTCTCCCGGGATCAAATATCCTTCGTTACCCTGAATAGAAACACTTGGATTCTTTGCATTGTCTCGATACGATATTGGCTTCTGGGCAGATGCCAGGCAGAAAAGACCAAGAAAAACAACTAACTGAAAACGCTTCATTTTTGAAAATATTTGAGAGACGATGCGACCTTCATTAATTTCGGACTAACAAACAGAACATCCACGGGACCAACCAAGCCATCTGGACCATCCAGAAGTACGTCTCCACTAGCCTTAAACACTTCGTTGCCCGCCAACCATTCCACCTTTTTTGCGGTCATGGTCGATTTGTCCGATAATATTTTGATTCCTCCGTCTAAGATAAGACGATCCACTGCCTGATCTGCCTCGGCTCGATCGGCAAAAAATTCCCCGGCTTCTTGACCCTTTTCGTAAACGTGTCCGTGAACCTTGAACATGAATCCCGACTGACTCCCATTGATCAATGCGAGATTTGCACTTTGCCACTCAATAAACCACATTTCCTCGTGCAATGGTATGAACCACAGTTTTTGAAGAGTCATGCGCTTTGACCTAGTGTTGTTTGCCGGTCCCATGGCAATGGCGACCGGTTCGGCTTTTTTCGCCCCCTTAGGCTCATTCTTTGCCGATTTTGGTTCGTTTTTGGACTCAGACTTCGGCTTTGCGCAACCCAAAATGGCCACCGCAATCACGAATGCTGCGGCAACGACTCGGATAGATTCCTCCTTGCAAATTTCCCTTGATGCTGACCGGCAAGCTGACCACAAGCTGCGGCGATGTCGTGTCCCCGTTCGGTCCGCTCAGTAACATTCACCCCGGCTTGCTCAAGAATTCTCTTGAATTGTCTAACTCGATCTCGATCGGGACGAGCGTATCCTTGCTCAGAATCGACCCAATTAAATGGAATCAGATTCACAACATTAGGCATTCCTCTCAATAGCGGAATCAACGCCTTGGCTTGATCAGGGGTATCTGTCACATCCTTGATAAGCAGATATTCAAACGTCACCTTCCGGCTAGTAGTGGTTTGATAGTTCCTCATGGCTCGCACGACCTCACGCACCGGCCACTTGTGGTTCACCGGCATCAATCGATCCCGCACTTCATCGAGAGGTGAATGGAGAGACAATGCCAAGTGAATCGGTAATCGCTCTTTGGCAAGCTCAGCGATTTGAGGAACCAATCCAACCGTTGAAACCGTCAGATGTCGATAAGACAATCCGATCTCTTCGTGCATGAATTTGAGGGATTTGACAACGTTCTTGAGATTGAGCAGCGGTTCGCCCATACCCATAAAAACAACGTGCGAGATTCTTCGTTCCGTAAGACTCTGCAAAAGTAAGTACTGACCGACGATTTCTCCGGCGGTTAAGTTTCGATCAAAGCCGCCGAGCCCCGTCGCACAGAAAGTGCAACCCATCGGGCAACCTACTTGGCTAGAAATACAACACGAAACACGATCTTTGTAGGGAAGGAGGACGCACTCGAAAACTTGATTGTCCCCGTTGTGGACCAAAAGCTTTTCAACCCCGTCGGTTGACTTCTTGTGAGTTGCCACCTCCAAAGGGGAGATTTTAAAGCTTTCATTCAGAACTGCGCGGAAGTCTAAGGGCAAGTCCTGCATGTTGTCAAACTGAGTTTCTGCCCGACCATAGATATGGTGGGCGAGCTGCTTGCCTCGCATTTTGGCATCCTTGCGATCAGGAAAGAGGTTCGCAAGCTCAGTACGATCAAGACCAATTAGGGATTGCTTACTATTCTCCACCCCCAGAGTTTACATTGATATTGAGATTGGTCGGTTAACTTGACCCCGGTAAGCGAAAACCAATCGCAAATTGAATCTATGCTGCTTCGGTTCGAGCCGGTTCCTGAGCGGGTGTGATTCGAAGTACCTTCCGACTCAATCGCTTTCTCGCCATTGCGATGCTCGGAACTTCGATGCATTCGTATCCGAACCAAGCGAGAACCAGCGATAAACCAATTTGCAATGGAATTGAAGCCAATCCACTACTATGCGGAATCAAAGCGAGTGCAATTGGATGCAACAGATAGAGCGAATAGCTAACTTTGCCAAGCCAAAGAGTCCAGGATGGAAACGCCAGGTTGCGAAACTTCAGCATGCCCAAAAAGAAGGCGTAGCCCGTTATGGCACTGAAGATGGCGCAGAACTGCGTCGGCTGAAGAAGGTCTGTAGTCAGACGAACCGGGCTGTAATTCACCACGGAAGAGGCAATCGTGACAGCGATACAGGCACCAGTGATGATCAACCCTTCAACTTTCTTGAGGTCTCCCGTAAACCAACGAAAGAGAGCGAGCCCGGCGACGATTGAACCAAAGACTGCAGCCGCTCCAGCGGGAAAGCGAATGTGTAAGACGGTTGGAAGTAGGATTGATCCCGCCGCAATAAGGCATACCAAGGACATCGAAATGAACCAAGTTCGTCGAAGAAAGCCCTTAGAGAACGCGAAGGTAATGGCAAGATAAAGCACCATTTCAAGACCAAGAGTCCAGGCGACCGGATTGATGTCAGGTACTCGAGCAAATCCTTGAAGCATGGTTAAGTTAGCAATCCAATCCTTCGGACTATTCAGATTGACCCCAGTAAGGGCTGGAAGACCTGCAAGCGGAAGGAGACCAATAAAGAGCAGACTAAACCAGTAGGGCGGGAAGAGTCGGTAGAACCTTGAAATCCAGAATGCTTTGATGTCACCTCGATGCTCGAGACTTTGGGGAACGATGAACCCGCTCACTAAGAAAAATGCGACGACGCCAAACCGTCCTGGGCTCCAAATAGTTGCGAAAACCGTTTCAAATTTGGAAGACTGATACCAGAGGACATGTTGAAGAACGACCGCAAGCGCCGCGATTCCGCGAATTGCGTCAAGAAAGAGCCATCGACTGGCGTTCGAAGCTGTTTTGGTACCCACCCAGGCATTTCATTCCACAAATTTGACCAAAATACCTACAATCTGTTCTCTCAGGAACTTCTTAACTAGGAAATCGTTATAACATTCACGAACAAATCGTACAGAAAAAGAACAATGAAAAAAACTGGTTTCGTACTAACTCTCGCCGCATGCTTTATGGGTGTCTTTGGGGCACTCCAGGCCGACAAATGGCTTTCGGCTCGTTCTCAGCCGGAGGACATCTTCGTCCAATCTTCACCCAAATACGGCCAAGTCAAACCGATCAATGCAGACCCATTGCCCGCACCAGCATTCGATTTTCGAGAAGCCGCCAAGCGAGCAATGCCCAGCGTTGTCTCGGTTGATCGCTACGATAAAATGCGCGGATTCATGGAATCTCAAGCGACCGAACGAGAAACTGGAACTGGTTCTGGCGTAATCGTGAGTGCCGACGGCATTATCGTAACCAACAACCACGTTGTCAAGGCGATGCAAACGAGACGGGGCGGTGAAGGGGTTGCTCCTCGTGTTGTAGTTCGGCTTTACGACGGTCAAAAGGTTGAAGCCAAGATTCTTGGCACCGATGAGCGGTCCGATCTCGCCGTTCTAAAAATTGAAGCAAAGAATCTCAAGCCAATGGAGCTTGGATCGAGTAGCACTTTGGAAGTTGGCGAGTGGGTCATGGCAGTGGGTAATCCACTGGGATTTGACAACACGGTCAGCGTTGGCGTGGTCAGTTCTACCAAGCGGAACCTTCCAGTTGGAGAGCAAGGACTGGTAGAAGGAATTCAGACTGACGCCGCAATCAACCCCGGCAACTCGGGCGGCGCCCTCTGCAATGCTCAAGGTCAACTAATTGGCATCAACAGTGCCATCGCATCGGGTACCGGCGAATCGGTTGGCATTGGCTTCGCAATTCCGATTGATCGGGCCAAGAAAATTGTCAATGACATCGTAAAGTACGGAAAGGCAAAATATCCAATACTTGGAATTTCCTATGCCGGACAAATCGCCGGACAAATGGATAATCCCTACGTTCGCCAAGCTTTGGCTCAGGAACTCAAGCGAGAAGATTTTCCGACGACTGGTCTCTTTGTCCAAATGGTTTCGGGAAGTGCAGCAAGTTCGGGAATTGCCAAAAATGACATCATTATTGAAGTTGACGGACAAAAGATCAACTCCGTATTCGATCTCAACAAGTGCCTTCTTCCCAAGAAGGTCGGAGATCAATTGAAGGTCAAATATTGGCGCGAAGGACAAACCAAAGAAACGACGATTGCCCTGACAGAATCACAAACGAACATCTAATTTAACAAAGTTAATGGATCAGACCGACGCACACAAGCGTCATAAAATATGAGAAGGAGCTCCTCAACCGACAAACGATTGAGGAGCTTCTCTCATTTACGTTGAATAATATGGCTCGCTATTCGGATGGAATCGCTGAATTTCTAAACGTCCTCCCTGGCATTGTTCGCCAACGAATCGAAGACCTCGGCACCGCTGGGCTCGTCGAAGTTGTGTTGGATTATGGTCGCCCGGCTGAAGTTCGATACAACGATCACGTTGAACGATATACGGACGTCGTCATCACAGATCTCGATATCGAATTCGTGAGCAAATCGCTGGGAGATTTTGGTACCGATAACCGGGCGGGAATCGAACGAACCCTTCATCGCATTTCGGCAATTCGCAACCGCCACCTCAAAATTGTGGGATTAACCTGCCGGGTCGGGCGGGCGATGGAAGGAACGATTGACATCATTGACGACATTGTTCGTTCGGGCCAATCGATCTTAATACTTGGCAAACCCGGCGTCGGAAAAACTACCAAGCTAAGGGAAGTTGCTCGAGTTCTCGCCGATGAAGTCAAAAAGCGGGTAGTCATCGTCGATACATCAAACGAAATTGCGGGTGACGGAGATGTCCCCCACCCGGGAATTGGCTTTGCGCGTCGGATGCAAGTTCGCATTGCGGCGGAGCAACATAACGTCATGATCGAAGCGGTGGAAAACCATATGCCCGAAGTCATCATTATTGACGAAATTGGCAATGAAGCGGAGGCGCTGGCCGTCCGAACCATCGCCGAAAGGGGTGTGCAGCTCATTGGCACTGCGCACGGTCAAACGCTCGAAAATCTGATGCTCAATCCGTCCCTTGCCGACCTCATTGGCGGCATTCAGGCGGTTACCTTGTCGGATGCCGAGGCTCAACGTCGAGGAACGCAAAAGACGGTGCTTGAACGAAAGTCTCCGCCTACATTTGATGTCGTCATCGAACTTCTTGACTATGATCGGCTGGCAGTTCACCACAACGTCCAAAAGACCGTTGACATGATCCTGCGTGGGGTACCGCCTCGACCCGAGATTCGTGTACGCACGGACGTTGGCAAGGTCGAAGTTGTTCAAGAGGAACAAACCGCCGATTTGCCGGATCCGGCGTTCAACCAAAGATTCCCAGCCTTGGCGAGAGCCAAGAGCGCGGGTAATGGTGGAACGTCTCGAGAGCCAAAAGTTGCCCCGACTTTGCCAACTCAAGACTCATCCGGGCTGGTCAAGATATTCCCGTACGGAATTGCGCGAACCCGCTTAGAACGAGCCATTCGCGAGAAGAAAGTTGGAGCTATGGTTACCGCCGATATTGAAAGTGCTGACGCGGTTATGGCCATTCGGTCGACCTACCAAAGCAAACCTCGAAAAATTCGCGACCTTGCCGGAAAGAATATCAAAACGATTGTGGTTCGATCCAATACGTTTGCCAACATCGCATCAGCGCTTGATGACCTTGTGAAAGGGAACGTCGAAACCGTTTCAACCTCATCCCGAATGGATGAGAAGGTATTCGCCGAGGTTCAAGCCGGAATCGAAACGGTTTTGCAGAACGGAAAGCCGTTCGAGCTCAGCCCGCAAACCCCTACCATCCGTAAAGCGCAGTTTCAACTCATTGAGGCGAGACGGTTGGCGAGCGAAGCGATTGGCGAAGACCCGAACCGACGAGTCCGAATCTTGCCGACGCGGATGAGCTAACCGGTTAGTAGTCGGGGTAGCCATCGAAATGGCTAGTTCTTTCGAAAAAGGCGATTCTTGCGGGTTGGTTTTGGCATGGGATTTTGGGCCTGGATATTCTGAGTGCCCCGATGCCCTCCAAAGAATGGAGGGCTGGCGCTTCAGGGGCCATAGCTGAAGTGACTGGGTGGATGATTCTTAACCTTCTTGGGGTCAAAGCAGGTGCCGA
>JAYVHY010000405.1:0-2747 GCA_043770615.1 Armatimonadota bacterium
AGCTGAAAGCTGAAAGCTGAAAGCTGAAAGCTAGCGAAGCGTCATCCAAGTCATCCCATTAGGCGGAATGTTCACCTGGACAGAAATTGAATAGCCACGTGAGACCTTAATCTTACGTGGAGTTCCTTCTTTTTCGGTCAGCGTTACCTCCTCATGAAGTCCGGTGTAATAGATCGGGATTTCGACCATTTCTCGGATTGCCTTGTTAGTCGAATTGTAGAGCACAATCATGCCCTTTTCGTTCTTTCCAGTTGGGTTCGCATGGAGTATTCCGTCCCACGACTGACCGTCACAACGCCGGATATGAATGACGTCTGATTCGAGGGTGTCACGGTATTTTTTGAACCAATTCACCCATTTCACGACGACTGCTTTCGTCTCGGGAGCGTCGTAAAGACGGGGACCCCGATAGCAAGCCTGGGCTCCGTAACCAAGGTTATTGGCTAGGTGCATTTCGTAATCGGCAAGGTGATCCTTAAGCGGTTCAATAGTTGCGGCATCACCGCCACCTTGATATTGAACAAGGGGCACGAAGGTCCAACCCATGCTGGGTGTCTTTTCCCACGTTCCGTCATAAAGGTTCTGGCGGCAATGGATGTGCTGCTGGGCTCTTGGCAGCGACCAATTTGTTTCTCGATAGCCCATTCCGGTTTTGTTGGACCCGGACATGAAGTAGTTATCGGGCACGTTCAGGAAGATGTTTTTGGATCGGCACCACTTGTAGAATTTGGTGATTTTGAGCCACTGTTTGTATTGAGAGTCGTGTACGTCAACATGTCCAGGATGAGTGGTTGAGGCACACATGTCTCCCGGGTAGTTTCCGTCATGCTCAAGCAAGTCGAAGCCGGTCTTTTCAATGAAATCCTGAAGGTTTTTGAAGTAATCCTGACCCCATTTACTTTCGAGGCATGGGGAGTTCCCAAAGATTGCCCCACCTGTTTTTCCGGTTTTTGGGTTGATGACGTCGTTGACATCGTCAATTCGCCGACTAGCAAGCAGCGAGTAGGCTCCGAGTCGAAGACCCTTTGATGTTGCATATTCGCGGAACTCGCGGAATTTCTTGATGATCGCTGGATTCGTCGATTCCATGTCGACGCCGCTACCAAAACTGAGAATAACCATCTCGTAGCCGCATTCCGCTGCCTGGTCAATGGCGGTGTGAACCGTTTTTGTTTCGGTGCTGGTTAGGTGGAGCATCAGCGGGCTGTCTTGGCTCCATGGAGCCAATGTGCGGAATAGCTTTCGAACCGCCAGCCCATTTCGCTCTCGGTCAAATGAATCATAAAGCAATTCATGGACGCGATAGCTGGAGAACGATGAACCTGCCTCGATTTCCATTCGGGGGCCAATCTGCGGTTCTCCGATGAGCAGACAAGGGGTCTTAAGGTCGTAGTTGACTTGGGTGGTATAGGATGGGTCCGTTTGCCAGTGAATACCCTTAGCGTGAGCATTTGGCGACATTCCGCCAAACGTGTAGTCGCTGGTCACAAACATGTTCGGTTTGCGCCATTCGGGGCTCTCATCAACGGCGGATTCGCCTTCGACGGCAGCCAAAATTTCGTTTTCAAATTTTTCGAGGACAATCTGGGCACCAGATCCGTTTTTTACTTCAATCCACTTTGAAATCACGGGCAACCCGTCGGGAACTTGGTAGTGGACGGTTACGGTGATTCCCGGAACATCCTTGTGGGAGTATAAAAATGCGAGTCCCTTTCCGGAAACGTTTTTTGGATGTTCGATCAATGGTAGGTAGGGTGAAGGCACGATCGAATCGAGCCGAAAAGAGTTTGCGAGCGGCTTGGCGGTCGCAAGAAATGTTTGATCGACATAGGCATGGTTTGGGAACGGCTCAAGTCCTCCAATTTCGTAACGCTTGCCCTTGATTGTTATGGATGCCTCGGGCTTGACCGTGCGCAAGAATTCGGCTCGATTAGTTTCTTCTCTGAAGCTGTAACAGGCGCCGCTGCTAATCAGCCATGAACGGGAAATGAGGCCGTTGGTTAGGACGGTTTTCGCGTTGCCCATAACCGCTTTGGTTGCATAGATGTTGGTTCCTAGAAGCCAGTCGCGGGAAGGATTGATCATGGTCAGTGAAAGGGTTATGAGCGCGGTGAGCACGGGACTATTGTATCAGGAGTTGGGAGTTGGTATTTTGGTTGGTCAGATTTCATGAATTTTGTAAAGGATTGAACCTAAATTCGGCGAGTCACTTTCGTGGCAGGGGAAGAACGCTGAGAGCAAAAAGGCTGCAGGAGCACCGTTTGATTTAACATAGGTAACTCAAAGCTTTCCCTAGATCCCGCCGAGCTTGCGAGGGAAATAAGCGAAGCGAGATCGGGACGTAGCGGTTACTACCTGTGCCACACCAGGCTCAGGTCAGGAACTACGTCAGACATCGTTTTGGTTGCTTCGCAACGTCAGGACACACCAAGACTTAACCCATCTCATTATGTGACTAGTTTTGAGCTATTCTCCACCCTCTATATGGAGGACTTTTCCCTTTTCGGTAATGAAGATCAGTGCGTGGTCGCCTGGTCGGGCGGGCATTCGGTTTACATTGATTTCGTAGGCTGGCTTGACTTTGTCGAATTCCCGATCGCCTCCGCTGCGCTTGACATTAAATTTGAATCGGCTCGGTTTCGCGGTGCCAGCCCATCGGATAAGGGCATCGCCGAGGCAGTTTTGAGCCAAATTGCCTGCGGGGCCAATCTTGTTTCCATTCCGGGTTACTCCGACACTTTCTCCAT
>JAYVHY010000406.1:0-2745 GCA_043770615.1 Armatimonadota bacterium
TCAATCGTGATATCTCGGACAACGGCCGGCGTTCCGGGTTCTTCGAGTAGGCAAGCTTTACCGAGGGTTGGCATGCCTTGATAATATCTTTTTGGATAGGTTCTGCGCCATAGAATCGCGAATTTGACCGAGTTCACGAATCCTAATCGACGCTTGTTCCGTAATGATTAGTAGGCAAGACCTTTGAACATTATTCTTGAAACAATCCTTGGATTGGCATTCATATTTGGAGTCGTTTGTGTCGTAGGCTGGTTCCTCTTCCGAGAACAGTTCCTCAGAGCAATTCGATATTTCAAGCTTTGGTTGGAGCAAGACGCAAAACGAGCGGCTAGAGAAGCCAAAGTCCGTGAACAACTTGCGGCTCAGGAGCTAGAAATCCAACTCCAAAAGGCGGCTGCTCTCGAAAAGGCAGAAGCTGAAGTTGAAGAACTTGAAGGCAAAAGCCAACTATGAAACGCCCACCGTTAAAAAAGCTGATCCGCACAATTCTGCTGGTCATTTTCGTCCCTCTCTTCGCATTTCTCTTTTACATGTCTCGGCTCGACTGGGTTCCGGCTGGTCATGTCGGAGTCATCTATGACGCCAATAAGGGATTGTTACCTCAGGTTTACAACCCAAGTGCCATTTACATCGGGTGGCGACAACAACTCTATACTTATCCAACTCGCTTAAACGCGGCGATCTACACCGAGGATGAGACCGCTGGTGAGTCAAAAACTGCCGACGGAATCCTCGTCACAACTAATGACAATGCTAACACTCTGTTTGACGTCGTGGTGATTTATCGGATCAAAAAGGAAGATGTAATGACTGTTTTCAATGCATTTGGGGCGGTACCAATCGATGAGATTCAACGCAACTTCATTCGCCGAGCAGTGAAGGAAGCCGCAAACGACATTGGAACCCAATATGACCTTTTTGCTCTAATGGGCTCCCAACGAGCGGATGCCTCCACAAAGCTTACAAAACTGTTAAAGGAAAAATTGATCTCAAAAGGTATTTCGGTCGAAAACGCAATGTTAGGGGGTTGTTATCCATCGCAGGATATTCAACAAAAAATCGCGAGTCGAGTGAACAGCTACGTCGAATTGGAGATTTCTCGACTCAAACGACAGATCGCGGAAATTGATCGCCAAGTTGCGATTGTAAAGGGTGAAGCCAATTCAAAGGCAGCCGTTATGACGGCATCAGAAGCTAAGGATCGATCAATTGAATTGCTAAAACTTGAAACTGCTGAGGCGGCGATTGAAAAATGGGATGGGGCATTGCCTCCCGTCAGCCCTAAAGCAGGACAAACTATTGTCTTAACCCAAGACCTGCTTCGACAACTAGGAGGCCAACAATGAGAAAGTTTCTTCTGCTGCTTGGAGCGATTTCACTGTTAACCCTTACTGGTTGTATGAAGCAAATTCCGCCCGCGACCGTTGGTGTGAAGTTTAACGCCCGCACCGGATTGAGTGAGAACCTGGTCAAACCGCAAGTGGTTTGGCTCGGCTTTATGGAGAAGCTGATTGTCTATCCGACCAGCATTCGAAACGCCACGTACACCAAAAATTCGAATGAAGGCGAGCGGAACTCTGACGACAGTATCAAAGCGAGTACGACCGAAGGAAGCATTCTTCCGGTCGACATCACGGTTTCATACCACGTCGAATCGGGTGATGTTCTCAAGGCATTTCAGAATTTCGGAACCGAAGACTTAGCCGAAGTTCAACGGGATTTCATTCGTTGGGCAACAATCTACGCGGTTAATGTCGTAACCGGAAAAAAGTCGATTTTCGACTTGACGTCGAAAGACCGGGCAGGCTTTAGTACTGGTGTCAAAGCCGTCATCAAACCGATGCTTGCCGATTGGGGTTTGACGGTTGACGACGTATACGTCGGTGAAGTTTATCCTTCCCAGCAGGTAAGAACGAAAGTTGATGAAAGGATCGCCAACGTGAATGCCCTGGAATTGGCCAAGGTCTCGCTCGAAAGAGCAAGGATCGACGCCGAAACAACCATCACTAATGCGAAGAAGCAAACCGAGCTAAACCGATTACTCGCTTCTCAAGGTGACAAGGTCTTGGAACTCAAGAAGCTCGAAATCATGAAGAAGGCGGTCGAAAAGTGGAACGGTAAGGCACCAATTATTGGTGGCGGATCAATTCCGTTTACCAACATTACGTTGCCCTAACCCTCCGTCAATAACCGAAAACCCAATGTTGCACCCTTGCAACCTGGGTTTTCGTCCTTTATAATGTCGAATAGCCATGGAAAGATTCAAACGTAGTTGGGAACTTGCTAAGCAAAGCTGGAAAGTAATGCGAAGCCACCCGTCGCTCGCCATTTTCCCGATCATCTCGGGCATTGCAACTTTGCTCGTATCGATCAGCTTCATATTGCCGATTTTCTTTAGCCTGAAGGCCTCTGGTACCTTTGATTCACACAATTCAAACGAACCTCAGTTTTCCGCGATTTACTATGTAATTTCGTTCTGCTATTACTTGATCAGTTACTTCGTCGTTGTATTTTTCAACGTTGGCTTGATTCATTGTGCGAACAAGGTTTTGAACAATGAGCCGACATCTGTCGGAGATGGACTGAGAGCGGCGATGAAACGATTGGGTCCAATTCTTGGTTGGAGCCTTATTGGTGCGACCGTCGGAATGATTTTGCGAACCATTTCAGAACGAGTTGGTTTTGTTGGACAAATCGTTGTCGCCTTGCTTGGTGGTGCATGGAACATCGTAACGTTCTTCGTAG
>JAYVHY010000407.1:0-5967 GCA_043770615.1 Armatimonadota bacterium
CTGCTGATCGGTGAGGACTTGACGCTCGGCATCTCGATCAGGATAGCCAAGAGAAATTCGAGCGAAGAATCGATCCAATTGTGCTTCTGGCAAGGGAAAGGTTCCGGTCATCTCAACCGAATTTTGCGTTGCGATAACAAAAAATGGTCTCGGCAATTTCCGAGTTTCGCCATCGGTAGAAACTTGACCTTCTTCCATGGCCTCAAGTAGGGCCGATTGAGTTTTGGGGGTTGCTCGGTTTATTTCGTCAGCTAAAACAACGTTTGCAAAGAGCGGTCCTGGTCTAAATTGAAATTCGCTTTCCTTCTGATTGTAAATCGAGCTTCCGGTTATGTCTGCCGGTAGAAGGTCTGGGGTGAATTGGACGCGACGAAACTCTCCTCCAATTGTAACCGCTAGAGCCTTCGCCAAAGTCGTCTTTCCAACTCCAGGAACATCCTCGATTAAAAGGTGCCCCTCGCAAAGCAGTGTCACCACTGCCATTTCAACGGCTTCCCGCTTCCCTACGATCGCATGTTCGACTTCATTGACGATTCTGCTTGCAACATCTCCGATTTTCTGATTAGCCACGAAAAATTGAATCTCCTCTTAGTCTTCCTTGAAGAAGACTACGCCCTAAATATAGATAGTGTTTTACTCGCTCAGGATACAAATTGAAGAAATTTCTTTTCAACTTTGTAAGCTATTTCCTGAATGCCCCAAAATGCTAAACTCGAAGGCGTGCCAGATTGTGTTATTGGGGTCGACTTAGGAGGAACAAATGTTCGGGCTTGTGCTTACTTTGAAAGTGGTGAACCCGCGGGTAAGAAGTTCGAAAATCCGTCTCGCGGTCAAGATGGTGTTCAAGCCGTGGTTGAGGCAGTCGCCAATACGGTTCGGCAAGCGATTTCTGGTGCTTCATCTCAGCCAAAAGCTATTGGTCTCGCTATTCCTGGTCACGTTGATCACAAAAAAGGTGTTGTACGATGGTCGCCAAACTTTGGTAAAGAAGTCAATGGCGTTTTCGAACCTTGGAAGGATGTTCCAATTCGTGAGCCACTCTCAAAACTCATTGATTTACCGTTGTTCATGGACAACGATGCCAATATGGCAGGCTTGGGCGAGTACCGCTTTGGAACCGGAAACAACAGCTCACACGCCTTCGTTATGTTTACCCTCGGGACCGGGATAGGAAGCGGAATTATTCTTTCGCCAGACTCGGTTATAGGTGATGCACGGGGTCCACTCATTGTCGTTGGGGGCAATCATGGTGGCGCAGAGTTGGGTCACATGATTATCAACATGGACGGCTTGGACTGCACCGCCGGAACATACGGCACATTAGAAGCCTACTGTCAACGAGATGCGATCATTCGACGAGCCCAATATAAACTGATGCGCGGTCGCCCAAGTCTCTTGAATGATTTGATCGAGGGTGACTACAGCCGAATCACTCCCCGACTCATTTCGGAAGCATGCGACCAAGGAGATTTGGTCGCGCAAGAAATTTTCAGAGAGATAGGAACGTTCCTAGGGGTTGGTTTGGCAAACGCGATCAACATGTTTGCCCCAGACACAATTGCCATCGGTGGTCAGGTTAGTAAAGCAGGAAAATGGCTGATGGAGCCTGCTATCGTATCCGCTCAAAACAATGCGATTTCTTCTCTGTTCAACGACTGCACCATCGTTCAAGCTCAGCATGTCGAAGATGCTGGCATGCTAGGCGGAGCCGCACTTGCCCTTGAAGGGATGAAATGGGCGAAGAATTAGTCAAGCAGTAAAGGTAATCTAGGACAAGCAAATGACGGAAGTAATCATGCCCAAGATGGGCGACGGAATGGAAGAAGGCACTCTTCTCGAGTGGCTCAAAAAAGACGGCGACAAAGTTAAGTCGGGTGAAGTGATCGGCACGATTCAAACCGACAAGGCGACGCTCGAACTTGAGGCACCTGGAAGCGGCATCCTATCCGGAATATTGCTTGCTGCCGGTGGCACTGTTCCGGTTGGTAAAGCCATTGCCGCAATTTTGAAAGAAGGCGAAAGCATTCCGGCTGGATGGGGATCTGGATCTGGCTCCGCGCCAGCTGAATCTGCGCCGACATCAGCTTCTGAGGCTCCCGTCGCTTCTTCCACTGCTTCGGCTTCCTCCGCTCCATCAACGACGGAACGAATCAAAGCCTCCCCCCTTGCAAAAAAGATTGCCAAAGAACAAGGTATCGACCTCTCAACTATTTCAGGATCAGGTCCCGATGGTCGAATTGTTCAGAAAGACCTTGTTGGTGCTCCAGCGGCTTCCGTGTCCGCTCCCGTTGCTGTGACTCCGAAGGCACCAGCGTTTGCGCCGATTGCTGCCACGGGCGAGGACACCGTTGTCTCACTCAATAAGATTCGCCAAATCACCGCGAAGCGAACCCAAGAGAGCAAGCAGCAAGTTCCCCACTTCTATGTCACTGTCGAAGTCGACGTCGAGAAGATTCTCTCGCTTCGCGAAATGTTTGAAGAAGAAGAGAGCGGCAAAGTTTCAATCAATGATTTCGTGGTTAAGGCTTCGGCTTTGGCTCTTCGAGACATGCCGCAGGTGAACTCAGTTTTCCAAGGAGACAAGCTTTTACAGCTTGGCAATGTCAATATTGGCATCGCAGTTGCACTTGAGGACGGCCTTACAGTCCCTGTCGTCAAGAATGTAGACCAAAAGCCTTTGCGACAGATAAACGCCGAGGTACGAGACCTAGCTGGTCGAGCGAAAGCCAATAGGCTTTCAATGGATGAGCTTTCCGGATCTTCATTCAGCATTTCCAATATGGGAATGTTGGACGTTGACAACTTTATCGCCATTGTGAACCAACCGAATGCTGCTATCTTGGCAATCTCATCGGTTCGAAAGAAGGTTACGGTCAACGACGAGGATGAAATTGAGATTCGAAGCCGAATGAACATTACGTGTTCGTTCGATCACCGAGTTGCGGATGGCGCTGTCGGCGCAAGATTCATCAATGTTGTGAAGAGTTACCTCGAGAATCCTTCGCGTCTATTGCAATAGCAAATCGCTAGAGGTTCATCAGCCATTCGTAGGCTTCATCATCGGCTTGTGGTGCGGTGGTACCAGGCACTAACGTCCAACGTTCGATGTGGGTATCGGATTTCTTGCCCGGTTCGATGGTTTGGAGGGGAGCGAGGGATTCGACCTCGAGCATCCCTTGTTTGGTGTAGCTCTCGAAGTTACAACCTCGATCGGGCAATGGCTCACCGTGATACGTGTAAAACCGTTTAACGAACGTGTAACCAAGGTTACAGTATGCCGCTAACCCCGCATGAACAAAAGCACCGAACTTCGTTGGGCTTTGGTCGTCGGTCGAGCGGAGGCGAATGACTCTCCGTCCCCACGTATATCTCGGGTCTGTCATTTCGGTGTAGCCCCACAACACAATATTTTGAATCGGCAACAAGTTATCGTCGGCTTGCGTTCTTATTGGATTCTGAGGAACCAGGCACTCTCCACCTGGAGCCATAACTGTGATTGCCCAGGGTGCCAAAGTAACTGGTTTGTCACTATGGTTTGTAACCTGATGTTGAATTTCAAAGAAACTTGACCGCACAACAATCGACATCGACTTTCGGATGGCAAATTCGTCGGTTGGACTAGAGAGTTTGATGCCATTCGGGATTTCTTCTTCTTCGACTGGAAATGAATCGGGAGCATAAGTATTCGGCTTGCGTTCTGGAGCAATCCAGAGGCGGTGACCACCATAGGAATGGTACTCGCCGTCCTTGAGCCCTTCGTGCTCCTTGCGAACAAGGAGCATGTTCGGGCCGTTTTCTGGTCCGAAGTAGAGGATTCGGGGACCAACTTCGGTAGTAGCAATGAGCTTGAGGTCGTTGAGTCGGAAGATGATGCAGTTGTTAAAACCAGCGAAGGTGCAACGCTCGAAACTCATGGGAAGAGGGTACTTGATTTTGGTATCGGTAAGCGAAGAGTAGCCTCCTCGCTACACAAGAATTGTCACCCACATTGCTCATTTCGACGACTTCGCCGTCAATCAAAATGTTGGTGCGTGTAGTAAAGATTTTCAACGAGACAAGTCTCGCGGGCCAGAGCGCGAACAAGTTCGACGCAGTCCACATTCAGGGCTACTTAATTCGCCACTGATAATTCAGACGAGCGGTCCAATCATTCTTTCCGGCAAGCGAGTTATTCGTGTTCTGCAGCCAGCCTTGGTTTCCGACTGAGAGGCTAAATACTTGATTAGCCGACGTCTTTTGATCGAATGAAAAACCGTACCGAACATATGAATTTCGTCCGGCAGTGCTTTCATTTTGCTCAATTCCGTAGAACATTCCCAAAGGAGATCCTGAACCACCAAACAAGGACAGGTTCATTCCCGCGGTTCGACGCGTCGTCTTGAGTGCATCGTCCACCATTTCGTCAAATTGTCCACCAAAGACAATGTTCTTGTTGCCCGTAAAGTCAGCTCGCCAAACGTTTCGTCGCTGAGCCAAAGGCAATGTACCGAGAACGATGTTCGGGTTAGCAGGACCTTCTGGGTTCGTTTGAATCTGGTTAGACAATTGGAATGACTTCGATGGCTTCCAACTTAATTGGTAGTCACGGATTGCAAATTCCTTGTTGTTTGGCATCACTCGTTGCTTGTAGGTAAATGAAGCTGAAAGGGGTGCCTTATCGGATGGATCAGTCTTGATTCGGTAGGTACGGTCAATCGCTCGCTGACCTTGTTGATCAACTTGACCCCGGTACTGGAATCCAACGCCGTACTTTCCAACATGAGATTCGAATGAAGATGCAATATCTTCTTTCAGCCATCGGCTGTTATCTGATGCCATGTAAGAGTTGACGTTTAACTTGCTACCTTCAAAGAATCCAACTCGGAACGGCTTGCTAGTAGCGAGTGAGAAGCTAGAGAATGCTTGAGTTCGACCAAGTTGGTCGTCCCACGTGTTGGAAAGGTTTGCAAAGCCAACTGAAGTTCCGTTGAGGTTTGCACCGTTGACTGGTGCTAATGGCTGACCAGGTACGAACTGATTCATATCCTGTCCAAATCCAAATCCGGTATTTGCAAAGCCTGAGGTTTCACCGGTCATCTGACGAACTTGACCGAAGGTCGCCTTTACGCCCTTGCCAAAGTCCCACCACATTCCGATGTTCTTCTTCTTCTCGTCTCGATCTGCTCCAGTTCGATTGATCGTGGTATCGGTGACACTAACACCAACGTTCTTCGTAAGGTTTCTGCTGATGGTGTTTGAGTTGATGTCTTCCTTATTGCCATCGCTGAACGCAGTCTTGGTTTGTTCAGTTCGGATTAACGTGTTCTTATCAAGCTTCGTTTCCATCGCAACGATGGTTTTGTTGCTGTCTGGTGCGGCGTTAATACCGCCGTGTTCTTGCTTCTCGCTTACAACACTGAATGAAGACGTTCCAAATTTCTTATTGATCGACATTCGCTCAAGCGAATTCGCCAGCAAGGTGCTGTTCGAAGTCTTGTTGACTTGACCAAGCTTGTTGTATCCAAACTGAGTGTTTTTATCGATCAAAAGGTCAAGCGACAGTTGCTCATTATCCCGGAACTCGGTGGAAATTTCGTTGTAGGCACTCGACTTCGCGTAATCCATCTTAAGATTCTTAAGGGGCGAAAACTTCAGCCGGGCGTCCGTTTGTTGGAATCCGGTTAGCGAAGCCAAATATCCCTTTTCTTGATCTTCAAGTCGACCAGCGGCACTGAAATCCTTACCGACATTTCGATTGTTGTAATAAGCTTCAACGCCCTGACCAGAAAAGGCAACTTTCGTTCGATCCATTTGACCGGACCCAAGTTGAGCCGAGAGGTAATTCACATCGAGAATTCCCTTCTTGCCCATGTTGTAGTTGATACCAACATCGGTACGGCTCAAACCAACGACGGAGCCGAGGACGCGTTGCTCGAAAGCCATCATGTTGGTGATTTCTGTAAATGAAGAGCTTAGATCGAGCTTTCT
>JAYVHY010000408.1:0-5945 GCA_043770615.1 Armatimonadota bacterium
ATTTTTGTTTCGTTGCTAGCTTGGTCAATAAATTTAACTCGTCAGCGAGATCACGCCCTAACCCAAAGCCGCCAGCTTAACTTTGAAAACGTTAAGATGACCTATCAAGCTTCGATGATTTTGGCATCCAAGGAAGCGGCGAGTGAAAACTGGCTCCAAGTTGGGTCGTTGATTGATGGACAAAAGAATTCACCTTTTCGAGGTTGGGAGTGGAGCTATTGGAACACGGTTTTGAGTGAGCCCAAAATTCTTGGCCTATCGGTCGAGAAGAGTGCGGGCGGTAGTCCGAATCAAGTTTGGTTTGAGCGAGGATCGCAATGCAAAATTGTTGGCGAGAAGTTTGAGGTTGACGGTAATCAGATTGGCGTCGTAAAGTCGCCCGTTTCTCGCATGTGGGTTTTCAATCAGCGGAATGGGGAACCGCTCTTACAGAGAATCCAGCGAGCTAATCAGCTCCCGGAGTTGGCATCGGTTACTGCACTGAGTCGCGACTTGGATAGTTACTTGGCGGTTGCCAATCGGCAGGAACTTGACTTTAAGAAAATCAATGGTTCGTTAGTTTGGAAAACTGGCTTTCCTGAACCGATGATAAACGCCTCAATTTCCACCGATGAGGCAATGGTTTTTGTTTCGCTACAAAGTGGAACCGTTACCGGGATTAATGCGACAAATGGCAAGAGGATTTGGACAAAGTCCGTGGGCCGAAATCACGGATTGAACTGTAGTCCGGACGGTACAAAGATTCTCGTTTTGAAGGATGATCAATTTGGAATAATTCTTGATGCCAAGACCGGTGCGACGGTTTCGAACCTTTTGGGTCATGTTTCAAACATTACGTATGGGTGTTGGTTCCGTGATGGTTCGAAAGTTCTCACCGCAAGTGCTGACGGCACGGTTTGCGTTTGGCAAGTTTCGAATGGGCAAAAGGTTCGTAAGTATGTCGGGTTTCGCGATAACGTGGTACAAGCTGTGCTGACTCCCGACGAGAAGTCAATAACATGTATGTTAGGTAGTGGGATGGTTACCAGCGTTGACTTAGATGAGCGACCAATCTTTGATGACTTAATTGCCCACAAAGATCAGGTTCAATCGCTTCAGTTTTCTCCTAACACCAGGCAGTTTGCGACGGCATCGATTGACGGTGGGGTTGTATTGTGGGACCTGGCATCAAGAAAGGTTCTTTGGAACCAGAACATTGGGGGCTTAACCGAAGTCGTTGTCCCAAAATTTTCACCGACCGGAGCCAAGATGGTATTGCCGACGGCAGGACACATTCGGATTGTGGATACCCGGGCGGGAAATCTTGAGCACGATGTGTTGGTTGACTCTCCGAGTTTTGGCGGGACTGACTATTTACCTGACGGTCGAATCTTTACTCCGCTCGAGTCGAAGGGCATTGGCCTCATAGATTCGACTGGAAAACTAACCGTGGTGCCGATTGCGGGAATGTCCGTGCAGAGGGTCGCTCGGAACCCAGCCGGAACTGTGATTTTTGCCTTAAGTGATGATCTGCAGATCGAGCTTATTGACACAGTCACCTTGCAAAGCGTTGGTCACTGCAAGATCGATTCGAGTAGGCCGAAGTCATTGGTTTGCTCACCTGACGGTAATTGGCTTGCGATTTCCAGCTACGACGCTAATATCTACCTCGTCAATTTGAAAAGAAGTTATCAGGTCACGACCCTCTCGGGGCATACCAGTCGGGTCTATTTCGCCCAGTTCTCGCCTGACTCTTTGAGGGTGGTTAGCACGAGCCCAGATACGACCGCCAGGCTCTTTGACGTAAAGTCGGGTCGGCAGCTGGGGGTCATGCGACATGGCTCATGGGTTTCTAATGCGAATTGGTCGGCGGACGGAAGTCGCATTGTTACGGCGTGTGACGATGGGAAGGTTCGAATCTTCGATGGATTTTCGGCCAGCCTTCTTTCGGAAATTGAGTCTCGATCTCGAACGGTCTTTGATGCGAAATTCACTCCCAACGGAAAGGATTTGATTTCGGTGGGGTTTGACAAGATTGTTCGTTATTGGCATCCGCTAAGCCAAAAGTCGCGCTAAGTAGGTTTGGTAGGCGGGGACCCGAAACTTCACTTCTCCTTGACTTTGGATGAGGAGCCCACCCGAGATGAGCCGCGAAACCGTTCTCTGATCTTCGCACTTCTTGCCCTGAAGAATCCGGACAACTTCTTGGCAGGTGTCGGGATCGAGTTTGACAACCTCGCCAAGACGCCGAAGGTGGTCGCCAAAGGGACCTTCTGGTTCCGGACTATTCTCACAAATCTGGTCGAGGGATTCTCCCTCGTTGACCATTAGGTCAAGCACTCGTCGAGTCAGGTATGGATGTCCGTTAGTGAGGAGGTTCAACTGTCGACTTTGTTCGGGAGAGAGTCTCACTTCATATCTACTAGCCAGCTCGGAGATCTCGGAACTCGTAAAGTCTCGAACTGCTACTTTTTGACCAATATTGAAAGGCGATTGGTTAATGTCCTTGATGAAAAGGTGGGCTTCGGTGGCGTAGGCAATGACGATGCTGAGTCGAGAAAAGGGACCGTCAGGCTCCAGTGCAGTTCGGTTGTGCCAACTTCGAATGAGTCCAAAAAAGTCATCGGTGTATTCTCGGTCAAAGATTCGGTCGACTTCGTCCATGACCCAAGTGATGCTTCCCGGAGTGGATTCGAGGACGCTTCGCGCGGCATTTTCCAAATTCATGTTTGGTCCCAACCATTCCGACCAACTGTCTTGGAGTTGATCGACCTTGCCGAGTTGAGTAGCAAAACCACCAACGAGTCCCTTGTAAAAAGATTCCGTGTTCTCGATTTGAGATTTAGTGAGGACTTGGAAGTCCGAAACGACAATCGTTGAACCCTTGGCTCGTTGTTGCTGAACGACTCGAGCGACCAACGACGTTTTTCCAACTTGTCGGGCTCCATGAATGAGGATCGTGTTTTCTCCTTCGCTAAGGGCAGACAGGACTTGATCATCGCATTCCCTCGCTACATAAAACGGTGAGCCAGACAGGATCGCTCCGCCGCTTCGGGTGGGAGTCCGTTTTGAAAACTGTTGGATACCCTGATCTAAGTCGTTGATGACTCGTTGGGCTCCGGGTGACGGCTGTTCGCCCCACTCTTCGGCAAGGAGGGTTTCCAGTTCTTCAAATTGCCGAATCGCTTCGGAGCGCAGTCCCGCGCTGGCGTATGCACTCATCAGGGAAATGTGGATGTCCTCTCGAAGCGGGGCGGCGGTTACAGCGTGGCGACCCACGAGGAGGGCGTCGTTCACTCGATCCGTTTTGAGCAGGAGTTCGATGAGTCTGCCGACGGCTTGCCCAAACCGTTCTTCCATTTCTTTGCGATGCGACAGCACCCACGGCTCGTCAATCCCCGGAAGAAGGGAACCCATATAGAGGTCCAACGCGGTTCTTAAGGACGCTTCGGGATCGGCTTCCGATAGTCCGGCGTCGGTAAGCGTTCGGAATTCCTGGATGTCGGTCGTGATTTCTTGAGTGTTGAGCCAAAGTCGACTTGGGTTGCCTAGGATGCTCTCGGGGTCTAGAAGAGCCAGGCGAGCGTCGGAGGTTGCTTTCCGCAGGTTTTGAGCTTGCTTGTCTCCGTCACTGTTGGGCCATAGGTTTTCACCCAGCCACTCCTTGGAGAGTCCGGCGGTCGGGCGCAGAGCGAGCATGAAGACGAGGGTCTCGGCGGATCGGGACCGAAATTTGACGAAGGAAGGCGCGGGTTCGGTTATTTGGACGGAAGCTCGTCCGAACATCTCGATCCGTATTTTTGGATTTGGCTTTATTTGGTTCTCCACAGTTCAATCCAATTCAGTAGTTCATTATGGCAATTATTGGAGTCTCGGGCTTACTGGAAAAACCTTGAGCGGGAACGAGCCCTCATATCGGAGAAAAACTGATCTCGAAAAAATGACATAGATTCCTGGAGTCAAAGTTTGGAGACCAGGGATCAGGAAATCTTAACCAACAAAGTTCGATTTCTGACCTAACTGTTAGGTTGTTTTCAGGGATGTTCCAGGGTTGAATGCGGTCGGTACACGGGAGGGGGGGTGATATCGTTGGTCATCTCGCCAACTGGAACCTCACTTGTGAGCAAGGAAACATTTCTTGTGTTCACATTGAAGAGTTGTGGTGTTAAAATAGGGCTAGTCGTGATTCGATGACAATGCACTTTCCACTGGCTTCTCGCAGCGTCACTCCGTCTCCTCTGCTCGTCCCTCGTTTCACCTCCAAAAAGACTGCCTTTGTGGCAGTCTTTTTCAAGGACTCTTGTTCGACGCAGTGGTCGGTCTGGTCGCTTCGCGTCTCTAGTGCCACACCAAGTTCTTTCTTTCTAAGAATTTTAACCCGCCCCACGGAGTGGCTCGCCGCCCACATCAAACCCAATTTGGAGATGATTTGATAAGTGCCAATTCTTCAATATTCACCCTCCCCAGACGATTTATGTCACTTTTTTTTCTAGAGCCGTTTCTTAAACTGGAGAGATCCCGGTCCTCCGGCAACGCCATCCCAAACATCTTTGAGGGTGCGTGTAAAATGAGCGAGTGGAGACATTGAGGTTTTGGGCAAATGTATCTTCAATGTATTTGAACGGACCGGATCTCCCTATTGGTCAGGATAGTTTTGCCGCTTTCTGGTTCCACATTGACTACTATGAGTGCAATGGTCCGACCACAGTTGCTTCTTCAACGGGAGTTTTTCATTTGCCAGAGTGGCCGTTTACACTTCTAAAGATTGATGAACAGTGTCGCAATAAGCTAATTCCTATCGAATCGATGGGAAGAGGGACCGTGGCGGTAAGGACAAAGTTGTGTTATCGAGAGATCCGGGGCCACCCCCAGATCCGGACTGAGTTCCCGTTCCGGACAGAGCTTGTACAAAAAAAGTACCTGCCAATCATCGTCGAGACCTTCGAAGAGACGGCAAAGTCGGATTATGCCTTGCTCGGCATAATCAGCGCAAGCATCATGACTTCTTACACTAAGAGTAACAAGGCCCTCAAAGGAGGGTTATATCCAGTTCGAGTTCATGCGTTGGAGATGTTACAACTTGATCAATCTAAGCCCAACTTTGGCCAGTGGGGACCAGTGAACGAAGAGATTAGAGACAATTCGACCGATATGTCTGGCCGCCCCCTGTTGATGGCGGATATAGAGATTTTGAGCACAAAGAGCGTCTTGTAATTTCGATTGTCAAGCATTCTTACTAGGTTCCGGTGAACCTGTGCCAATCAATGTCCCCACGTACAATTAGCAGGGTTTTGCAAAACACGGTAATTTTACTAGGATGGTAATTTTGCTTGGCATGGAAACAGGTAATTGAACGAGGTTCAGTGAATTGATTCCCTAGTTTCGAAACCACGGAATGGTTTCAGATAGGTGCTCAGCCAAGATGGCGAAAGCAACGGCTCACTCGACACAAGGAAGGTCAAAAATGTCATTTCGAATAAACACCAATGTAGAAGCACTTAGTGCATTTAACAGCGTATCAAACGTTTCGTCCAACATGACGAAATCAATGGGCAAACTGTCAAAGGGTCTGCGAATTGCGGACGCATCTGACGATCCTGCCGGTCTCATCTCATCCGAGCTTTTCCGATCACAGATCACTTCGATGGATTCGGCGATGCGCAACAACACAGAAGCGATGAACTTCGCCAAGACTGCAGAAAATGCACTTGGAGAAATGAACCAACTTCTGGCTGATGCTCGAGGCCTAGCGATTGCTTCGGGTAACTCCGCAACCCTTACTGCGACACAACTCGCAGCTAACCAAGATCAAATTAACTCAATTGTTACTTCGATTAACCGAATTTCATCATCAGTTACCTATTCAGGACGGAAACTTCTTGATGGTTCCGCTGGTGTAACAACTCAGATTTCGAACACTTCAAAGGTTGCTGGATTCAGCTTCGGCGGTACGGCGAACAGCTCAA
>JAYVHY010000409.1:0-14040 GCA_043770615.1 Armatimonadota bacterium
GCTACGCATTCGGGTGCTTATTTGATCTTCCTCAAACAAACAAAAATTGACGAAACGTATCTATTCTGACACGAAATATAGTTGTCGGTCTACCTGGTAGTTTTCCACAGGGTGTTTTCCGCTGGTTCAAACGAACGTGGTACAAAGACATGATAAAGGACGGAAAAGGGTCGGAAAAAGATTCAAGGTTGAGCGAATCAAAATAAGAACTGGCATCCAGAATTGTCCGAAAATGCCGAAATCTTGATACAATAGGACATATATGATTTCGAAGAAATTCTTGACCGACGAAAATCAGAATCCAATTGCAGTTCTCATCGATTACCAAGATTGGCTGCTCATCGAAAAGCAGCTTGAATTAAGTGTTCTAGATCGGTCAGCAAAGATCAACGCCCTTGCTGGATCGATCCAATTTCCGATCGATGCAATGACGTTCCAGCACACGCTAAGAGAAGAATGGGACCGGTAGTTCTTGACACTAATGTCGTGATTTATCATTTGAACGGGCAGCTTGCCGACCCAATTGAGGGAGATATGTGCGTTTCCGTCATTACCGAAATCGAGCTACTTGGCTATCATGGACTAACTGATGAAACCGAATTTCCAATCCGTCAATTTCTCTCGTTGGTTAGGTGCATCGAAATCGACGGTGACATCAAAAAGGCAGCAATAGCGATGAGGCGCAACTCAAACCTCCGCCTAGCAGATGCGGTTATAGCCGCAACGGCAAGCGTAACCAAAGGAATACTGTTGACCCATGATTTGGGCCTGTTGGGAGTTCCAACGATAGAAGCGATCGCGCCGCGGCTAAAATAGCCCATAAAGCAAATTTAGAACCTAACTCCGACCAAATACGCCGGGTTTTTAAACCCAACGCAGTAATGACCGACCAACCATTGATCCTGGCTGAATGTTACAAACGGGATGCGGAGCGCCTCCCCATGTCGGGGTGTTTCTCACCCTCCTTTAGCTGAAGCATCTCGGCGGTGCGCCTGCCGAAGTTCGTTAGGAGTCGGCTATGCCTGGCACGTTCATTTCCGGCCCCATATGTCAGAATGCAGAGTCCGTCAACGACTTAACGAAAACAATTGCGGTGCGAATCTGACGATGTCAATTGAAAGTAATCGTCTAGGGTATTAAAAACATACTCATCTTCCGTTTCAACAACAATATGGTTGCCAAGGTTCAGTGTCATGCGAACGTCAACCCGTTGAGGATCAGATCGAGAAAATCTAACCAATATTGAATCATGAAAATCATAAGCTAGGGCAGACCGCTCCATAAGCCTCACCCCAGAAACTCGATTGGTCGGGCAGTCTGGATCAATCTCTGGAAACAGTGGGAAACATTGTTCACCCTCAAAGTAACTCGGCATTTCGCCGCGAAACTCCCATTCATGACCAAACACACTCAACTGACCTTGCTTATGGCCAGCACGGTTAAGGCATCGCAAAATATGAATGAGATGATGGAAAGTACCTTGAGTTGCGTACATAATGTCATTCTATCCATGGATGAAGAGCCAAAATTGGTCTCCCGAAAATCCCAACTCTTGGAATATTCAAGAAAAAAGTGAAGACTCTAACCAAACGGTTGCAACCGAATTCCTTTCAAAATCGATCAGGGGCCGTTGAAGTCCATATGACAATGTAGGTCAATAATCCCTAGTCTCTCGTCAAACCATAGTGCTTCGACCACAAATCCAAAACACGAGGCTTGTTTGCGTTTACATAAGTTAAGACGCCATCGTGAGTTAACGCGTACTTAACGACGTCAAGGGGAGTTTGAGACCCCATCACGATAGGAACGATGGCTTCAGACACCATCTTTTCGAAGTAAGACTCAATTGCGGGTACATCAAAGGCATCATTTAACAAGAATTCGCATTCGCTCATCCCAATTGTCCGTCCCGCAACGTAGTCATAAACTGGTCCTTCCCAACTTTCTTCTCTAGGATCTGGTTCAAAGAAGATTGATTTTGGCCTCGGCACAAGGTCAAACAACTCTCGGCAATACATCTTCCCATGAACGCAAATGTCATCGCTTCTCTTGTTATAACCATGAGAAATCATATGCCTAACTTGATCATTCTGTAGAACCTTTTTTGTAAGTCCGTGCTTGGCCAGGCTTGCTCTCAACATTTTAGAAAGTTCTAGCCGGTGATCGGGTCTTTCTCGCAACAGACGTCTTGCTTCAATTTCATCCAAAAAAACGTCGCCCCCAAACCATTGCTTTCAATTTATCCTACTCACCCTCGTAACTCGTCGCCGGCAAATGTGTTTTTTGGCAACTAGCCGTGTAGCTTAGGGAGTTGCCTTAAGATACTGCCAAACACCGCATAGATTGATCCACTCGGGAAGACAATTTCATACTCATCTTCAGATACCTTTACTACTACGTATAGCTCGCCTCCGCAAATTGCTGCCTTCCAATTTTCCTTGTAAGATGTCAAAAAGACATCACCGTTCAACGCAAAACTATCTTTTCCAGGCATATTTGGGACTTGTGCATCTTGAGAAGACTCAATTCGTGAATCTTAAACTTCAATCTTCTTATTTCATCATACTGAACGTTACTTTCGATACTGCCACTTAACATGCATGACCACATTTCAAGAGAATCTTCGACTGTATCATTGATGAATTGGAAAAGCTCATGCTCAGTCAATCGAATCCTTTTTCCAATACCAACCCACCGAAACGGAGCCTTCACACGGTGTCGAAATTTAAAATGAGCAACACCTACCAGCCAATTGATGAACCAGCTAATCGGCACCCAAAGCGGCTGACGAAGAAGTTTTATGGGGTTGGATATCTGAAGAGATTTTAGCCTATCTTCATTATTTTCGGGGACTACAACTTCCACTTCCAAATTTCTCATCGCCATACACTGTTAGTCCCCATCTAGTTCAGCATACGCTCTTTCCCATTTTGCGTGCTTTCTTCCCATACAGCCGTCAAACCAAGGCTAGCCACTTTCGTGGACTGGGTTATGTTGTGTGGCACTGGAGACGCGAAGCGTCCAAAACCGACCACAGTTGACGGAGCCCGCCGAAGCTACGAGGAAGAGCTGCTAAGCAGCCAAAGTCGCGCAGGAGGGACGAAGTGACGCTATGCCTGCGCGCCGTAGCGCTCCTGTCCGCCGAAGTGCTCCTGTCCGCCGAAGTGCCTTGACGAAGGAGGATTGACGAAGACTGGGATGCGCGCAGGAGTGAGAAACCAGTGGGTTTGTGAAAATGTTGTCGAAGGCCTATTCTTCGACCTGGCACAAAGAATCGCCAAATGAATTCAGCAAAGCAGGCTCTGGGAACTTGGTTGCTCCAATTCAAAGAGATCTTATAACGAGCGAAGGTAAGAGGCTTTTACACGGGTAAGCGGGTTCGTCGGCACATTTTGGACGTCAATCTTGGGTTGGTCAATGTGTTGAATCGTTCAAATTAATAAGCTTTTTTAACCTCCACCGCGTCGTGACCTAGAAGCTCTTAGGTTCAATTAGGCGTAGCGGCGGAGGTAGCCGACTACGAGTCTTTCTTCAGTTCGACACAATGACTCATCCATAAAAGGCGCGGGGACTCCCAACCCGCACCAATTTCTAGTTTCCGTCCCAACTAATCCGGACTTTGAACTCGCAATTTACTCCTTTTCTTTCTCGTGATGCACCATGTGCTTTACCGCATCGCTGACTTTATGCGCGCCGTCGGCAACCGCGTCAACTAGACCATGCGCGACGGCTGACACCGTTCCCATCGCCTGTTGGATTTTGCCTTCGGCTTCTTCGGCTTGCCCTTCAGCTTGCAGTTTCGGGTCATCTTTGATGTCACCCAGCGCCTCTTTGGCTTTTCCAGAGACTTCGTGAAGTTTGCCTTCGAGCTTGTCAGCCGTTCCGGCGCCGCCTAAATCGTCGATAACTTTCTTAGTTTTGTTTTCAATTGACATTTTTATTGTTCCTCTGAGTGTCCATACTCCGGTGCGGAGAAAATCACGCGGGGAAAGCATGACCCATTAGGCTATTTGGCTTGTTTCGCCGGTCAAACAGAGTTCTCCCGCTTCTTTTGTTGCGTTTGCACGGAACATTGGGGCCATTCTTGTCGTATAATATAGTAGACATAAATATACTATATGTACATTGCGTCTTGTTCAGTCGATGATCAAACAAGTCTCGGACAAATTAAAAACAAACAGTACTAAAGTGCTGAGCTACAAAAGAGAATTTCTGTAAACAAATGTCAAATATGCAACGTTGCTTAAACCATCAAAAAGTTAAGTTCAAATGGGTTCAACGAAACACCTCCCCAACCCACCCCGCGTAACGCCCGCATCCGCCCCGCGATCAAAGAAAAGGACGGGAAGATGTGCATAGGTCATTGTGTTTAATCACTCGACGTCTTGGGCTTTTTTAACCTCAGCAGCGATAGATTCAGTCATTGTTAGGTTCAACTATTCGTTGCTGCTGAGGTAGCCGGCTACAAGTCTTTCTACTGTTCGGCACAATGACCCAGCTACTAGATGCTTGGGAACTCCTGCCTTCGCACATCCTCCTTCGTCAGGGCACTTCGGCGGACAGGAGTGCTTCGGCGGGCAGGTCGTTCCTCTCCTCCCAAGTGGAATCAAAAGCGATAGCCGATCAAGTAGGCCGGGGTTTTGAATCCTACAAAATACAGTCCAGCCAACCATTGGTCCTGGCTGTAGGTCACAAACGGATTGTTCTGATGCCCATCAACTTGGAGGCCAAAGCCGAGCCCGTTCTGCATTGAGTACCGGATGCCACCGATTGTGTGCGCGTGGTTTTCATTGCTTCGAAATCCCACCCCAAGGTACACATTCAGGTTGTTTTCGTCGAACATGAAGTTCTTTTCAAAGGTGGTCGAGTACCCGGGGTTGCCGGTGCCAATTCCCTGCACTCCGATGCTAACATTGACCGAAGGTGCATGGGCCGATTCAAGCGCGAGCGTGCCGCTGGCGAGGAACCGAAACGCTCCTTGCTTACTGAGTTCCGCGATTCCCAGGCGCAATCGGGGGTGGGCTCGATACCATATGAATGTCTCGGCGTTGGTTAACGAACCGGGTGCATACACGGTATTCACCAGCCACTTGAACTTTGCATCCGAACCGGATGCGTATCCTCCCGCGGCTCACAACGGGCAGCGGGCTTCTTGGGCATTGGCTACGAGAGTCAACATCCAAACTAAACTGCTCGCGACGAGAATCTTCTTCACTTTTAGATTTGCCGTTAGGGTAGGTTTGCCTTTAGGGCGGCTTCGACTGCCTTCAAGTCTGGGTTGCCCCGGAACTCGGCGATGACTTTTCCGTCTTTGACCAAGAACAATGTCGGAATTGTTATGACTTTGAGAGCAGCCCACGTCTTGTTGGTGTCTCGAGCAACCGGATTGTCCCACTTTGTTTTGGCAAAGAATTTGTCTAGTGTCGCTTGTTTTTCGTCGGTGCTAACCGAGAGAATTTCGAACCCTTGATCTTTGTAGGAGTCACGAATCTTGTCGAGCTTTGGTTTCAATGCTAGGCAAGGCTTGCACCAAGTCGCCCAGTAGTCAAGCAAAATCAGCTTGCCCTTAAACGCTTCTGAATTCCAGACCTTGCCCGATGTGTCGGTTAGGTTGAAGTCGGGCATAGGCATTGGAAGATTGAGCGGAATGTACATTTCTGGATTCTTGAGAAAGGTAGGCAGCTCGGCGGAATTGCAGAAGTAGTAGTTCTTCCCTTTGTAGGTTGCTCCGGCGGCGGGCTTTTCCATTCCCATCGGGGTTCCGCTGGCGTTACAAATCAAGCATTCGGCCAGCTTCGGCAAGTCTTTTTTGGCAATGGTGATGGCCTTATCTTGCCCCAATGCCAATGAAGAAAGAACGAGAATAGAAAGGAGTAATTTCATTTTCTTAGAATCCAAAACTGATGCTGATGCCGGGATGCTTCATCCAGATCAACATAGGACTGACGCTCCAGTTATCCTTAGAATACGTCAAAAGCAGGTGCGACTTCCGCCCATCATTCATAAACATTGTCGTCAGGCCCGGCAATATTTGGTAGTTTGCTCCAAAGGGAAAATTGAAACCCTTGTCGAACTCGGAGTAATTTAGCGAGAAGTACGGTCCAAGCTTCGCACTCGGAATGCTTTTCGCAAACGTCACGTAATATGCATGCGGTCCGGCAGGGGTCCCGATCCGGTCGCTGCTCGTACCAAAGTTGACCATCGGTGTTTTCTCAGTTTCCGGACTTGCAATCCAGTTCCCGATAAACCCAACTTCCTGGGCGTTTGGATTCCATTCAAAACCCGCCTGAAGGCGAGGCGTGAAGCGATGAGTAACCGTTGTGCGCCACTTGGCTCTCGGTACGCTTATGTCCACAAAACGACCACTTACAGTCCACTTATAATTTAACTCCCCCGAACTGAGGAAGCCCCCTTCACCGGGTCAGCCGGTTCACGTGGGGACTTGGAGCGGTGGTTTTTGATCCTGAGCCAGCCCCAATGGACTAAGAAGCAACACCACAAAGGCGGTTAGCACTTTCATTTTGTACGTACATGATATCTCAACCTCAGTAGAATACGGGCATGAACTCAGAAATCCAAATCAATCCTATCGGTACGATTCACTCCACGGTTGGCGAACAGCAAACCGGCGGGTTTACCGGAACAGAGAGCCTGATTGAGCTGAACCCGGAGTATGCCGAATACTTAGACGGCATCCAGGACTATTCCCACCTCCACATCATCTATTGGCTCAGTGAAATGACCGATAGTATTCCTACCACAAGACCTCAAGGAAACCCCGAAGTACCCGTAGTTGGGATGTTCGCTTGCCGTTGACCGCAACGTCCCAACCCGGTCGGGTTGACAGTGGTCGAACTCATTTCGGTAGAAGGAACAACTTTGCGTGTCCGAGGTCTGGATGCGATAGACGGTACCCCCGTTATCGACATCAAACCTTTCTATCCGCCTTACGACACTCCCAGGGGTGAGGTTAGGGTGCCGGATTGGATTTGGAAGCTCGAATATTGACAAAGTTGTAGAATGGCGGTACCGACGAAATGAATAAACATCTTGCTCAATCCTTTGCAATTCTTTCAGCTTTGTTTTTCACCAAATCAGCGCTGGCTGCCCAGAACTATTCATTGTCCTCTCCAAACGGGCAAGTGGGACTTGAACTCAGCTTGCCAGATCAAGATTCAAGCGAAGTACCAGCGTGGTCGGCCACTCTTTTCGGTAAACAATTTTTGACCGGGTGCGCACTAAGCCTTGACCTGGTCGGTCAAGGAAATTTATTCAGCGGAGCCAAGCTAAAGAGCGAAAGTAGAAGCTCGAGCAACAAACGCATTCGGGTTCTATTCGGCAAAATTGACTATGCTTCAGACAACTTTCGAGAGATGAGACTAGAGCTTCAGGCACCCGGAAAGGATCTTGTCACTGCGGTTTTCCGATGCTATAACGATGCGGTTGCGCTTCGATACGAGATAATCAATGGAACGAAACAAAAGATTGTTATTGCCGATGAAGGAACCTCGTTTCAGCTCGCGGGCAATCCAAAAGCCTTTGTTCAATATCTGGAAAACTACAAGACATCCCATGAACACGCGGTTGACGTCACGCCGTTGAACGGTATCAAACCGGACAGTTTGCTGGATATGCCAGCGACTTTTGTGTATCCAGACGGCACTCACATTGCGATCACCGAAGCTGCCCTCAGACAATATGCAGGAATGGCACTCATGAAGTCCGCCTCGGACAATTCGCTTGTTTGCAAACTTACTCCGCGTCCCGACGGAACCAAAGTTATTCGTGAACTTCCGATGGAAACCCCATGGAGGGTCGTGCTAATTGGAACTAGCGCTGGTTCTTTGCTGGAATCAAATGTATTGCACTGCCTCAACAAACCGAACGAAATAGGCGACGCTAGCTGGATAAAGCCGGGGAAAATGACGTGGCCATGGTGGAACGGGAACGTTGTCAAAGACGGAAAAGATGAACCGCCGATTTTCAGCCTGGAAGCGCAGAAAACTTACATCGACTTTTGTGCCGCGAACGGAATTTTGTATCAGTCAACCATTGCGGACAATACGACAACTCCGTGGTACTTCCAGACCAAGCAAGGAGTCTCACCCGGACCAGATACCGACGTAACCAGAGTTCGACCAGAACTAGACCTGACGGAAATTCGTAAGTATGCCGACTCAAAAGGCGTCCGGCTTTGGACGTGGGTGCATCAAGCTGCTTTGAAAGACCGGGTTGAGGAAGCGTTCGCAGCCTTTGAGAAATTCGGATGGAAAGGCCTGATGGTTGACTTTTTCGATCACGATGACCAAGATTCGGTTGAGCACGCCGAAGCGATATTGAGGGCGGCGGCAAAGCACCACATCCTTGTCCACTATCACGGAATTTGGAAGCCGACCGGACTGGAGCGCACATTTCCCAACCTCATGAACAATGAAGCATCTTTGAACCTGGAAGTTTACAAATGGGGAAGCAGAGTTAACCCTGAGCACACCCTAAACCTACTGTTCACAAGAATGTTAGCTGGTCCAATGGATTACCATTCCGGCGGATTCCGAGCGGTTAAACCGGAGAACTTTACCGCTCACTTTGTCGGACCAAATGTGATGGGAAGTCGATGCAATATGTTGGCTTCTTACGTATGCTTTGACAATCCGAATCCAATGGTTGCTGACTATCCTGATGCCTACACTAACCAACCAGGGTTTGACTTCATAAAGCTCGTCCCAACATGGTGGGATGAAACTCGGATTCTTGCATCCGAAATTGGGTCTTATATTGTCACTGCCAGAAGAAAAGGCAAGACTTGGTACGTGGGAGTGATGGCGGCTAAAAAATACAATTCGCTATCGCTTCCCCTTTCTTTTCTTGGCAACGGGTCTTATTCCGCAAAGATTTGGAAAGACTCGCCCGAGACAGAAACTGACCCTAATCGTCTGATTTTTGAATCTAAGACTGTTTCGAAAGGAGATGTGTTGAGTGTTTCGATTGCAGCCAACGGCGGAGGTTTTGTCGGGCAGTTTACGCCCGACAAAACAAACGGCAAACCGTAGTTTGCCGTTCGTTCCGTCGTCGATATCCTAGTCGTCCTTCTTCGTAGCACGAATAATGACGCCAGCGCTTGAGCAGGTCCAGTAGACTCGTCCGCTACCATCTACGGCAACGTCGGTTGGCTCAGGGTCGCCGAAGTGAACGATTTCTCGCTTCTTGGTTCCCAAGTCGACTTCCCATACGAAGTTTCCACCACCGTTGGCGCCTGATACTCCTGGAGTGGGAACCTCGGTAAAGAACATGTTGCCTTTGCGGTCAATTGCGATTCCAGTTGGCTTATTAAGTCCACGGAGGAACAGGGAAACCGCACCAGCTGGGGTTCTTTGAAGGATGACACCGGCAGATCGGCAAGTCCAATATACATTCCCGTTCATCGGGTTCACGGCAATGTCGGTTGGCTCTGGTTCCCCGATGGTGAGTTGGGTGATGATGTTTCCGTCGTACGAATTGACGGTGTTCATTCCTCCCATGGTTCCGGGAACTCCAGGAGTCGGAATTGTGGTGTAGTAAACGGTTCCCCATCGATCAACCGCCACGCCGCTTGGGCTGGCTAAGTTGGTCAAGAGAGGAGCGATTGAACCGTTTCGCTTCCTTTCTAAGATTACTCCGGCTGATTTACATGTCCAGTAAAGGCTGCCATCGGCTCCGTAAGCTAAGTTTCGAGGATCTGGTTCACCCTGATGAATGGGAGCCATGAAGTTAAGTCCAGGAATGAGCACATCAACCGAGTTGTGACCTCCACTTGATCCAGGAACTCCTGGTGTGGGAACCTGGCTGAAGAAGACGAGGGTGTTGTGTCCCGAACCAGCGACCGTGATTCCGGTTGGACGAGACAAACCAGACTTGAGAACCGTCGTTTGATAGTCAGCCAAAGAAAGGGCACTTACCGTGACCAAAGCGAGAGTAGCGAGTATTTTCATAAAGATCTACCTTGCGACACTGAGTCGCACTTGTCAAAGATTTTTGTTTCACGAAAAGTTCCGTAACAATTTGGAACCATCGGCACGGGTTATGAATTAGGATCATTGTGGTGATGTCGTGACTCTTGCATTGGGAGCGAATATGATTGGTGATGCGGGACACGCAATGACGAGGGAACAATACGAGTCGTTCGTCATTCCTCTATCTCCATCCATGATGAGGGCGGCCATGAGATTGGCTTATCCCGATGTCTCATTGGCAGAGGACCTGGTACAGACCGCGATGATTCGAGGCTACCAAATGATGCTCGATGGTCGGTTTGAACCTACCGGCGGATCGCTTTCGTGGTTCATTCGAGGGATCACTTGTGATTTTCTTGCTCATCGACGAAAAGAAAACCGATGCGATGTGTTGCCTCCCGAGAGCAACGTTTTTACTCAGGAGCAAGATGCGGATACCCCGGAGTCCTTGATTGTCAATCCCACCATTTCCGAAGATATTTCAAGGGCACTCGATATGCTGCCACCAGACCAGAGAGCATGCCTAGAACTTGTTGACCTTGCCGAATGTAGCTACGTGGAGGCAGCCAGAATACTGAAAGTGCCGATTGGTACGGTACGATCACGGTTGTCACGAGCAAGGCTGTTCGTTTGCGGAGAACTAACCAATTTTCAGGAGTTACCATGACCGAAACAACTAATCAACTGACTCCATGTCCGCACATGAAACGAGCCCTTGAAAGCTTAGCGGAAGGCAAACGTGGTGGAGTTTATCTTTGGTATGCCCGGCTTCATACCCTTAGGTGCAATCGGTGCCGAGCTGCATTGGATGCACTCAAGAAGTACTTCTCTCACGTTAAGGAGCCGATTCCGACCGTGGAGATTGATCTTGACAAGTTCAAATCGGGAATGGGGATTGCGGATTGAGACCGATAGGGTTTGGGAAAATAAATAAAGAAGGGGAAGATCGATTGATCTTCCCCTTCTTTGATTCTGACTATCCGTTACTTCTTCTTTGCTGGAGCTTTCTTCGGCTTTTCTTCGGCTTCAGGTGCATCGTCCTTCTTTGCTTTCGCTGCTTTGGCTGGCTTAGCGGCGGGAGCGTCGCCTTCGGTTACGACGGCATGCTCGATGAGGAAGTTAGAGACCTTTCGGGAAATTGACCGGAAGTGGAGTTCTTGCAAGGAGTCATTTTTTCGCATGTACTCGAGCAATTCCATTGGCTCAACATTGAATTCTTGAGCCATGAAGAAAAGTTCACTATTCAATTCTTCGTTAGTGATCTGAAGCTTTTCTTTGGCAAAGATCTCTCGAACAACCATGGCTCGCTCAACGTGTACCTTGGCTTGGTCGTGCCAGGCTTTGATGAACTCGTCCATCGTCATGCCATTTTCTTGAGCATATTGCTCGAGGCTCTTGCCTTGCTCGCCTTGTTGCTGCTGAATCTCACCAAGTCGTTGGTTCGCAAGCGCTTCCCACATGTTGTCGCTGACTTCGACCTTTGAACTTTGTCGAAGCGTTTCGAGCAACTGATCTTGGAGCATGTCGCGGACCATGTTGGCTTTTGCTGCGACGATTCCGTCTCGCATTCTCTTCTTCAAATCGTCAACGGATTCGGTTTTTACTGACTTGGCAAATTCTTCATCCAATTCTGGAAGTGTGATTGCACTGATCGAATTGAGGGTTACCTGAGCCTGGTGCTTTTTGCCAGCCCAAGACTTTTCGCTGAACGTACCAGGGAAATCTAGTTCCAGGTGCTTCATCTCTTCAGCTGACATACCCATCAATGCGGCGTCTAGGGTTGCGAATGTTTGACCAATCACGACCATGAAGTTCTTGCCTTCGCCGGCGTCACCGTCAAGTTTGATGTTAACGACTCCGTAGTCACCTTCTTGCGCGGTTCGGTCGGTGATTGCCTCTCGGCTCCCCTGCTTCTTTCTTAATTCGTCAATTTGAAATTGGACTTCGTCGTCGGAAACTTCGGTTGGAGGATGAGTTGCAGCAAGGCCCTTGTATTCCGATAGTTCGATTTTTGGAGGAAGCGGTACTTTCGCAGAGTAAGATCCTTTCTTTTCGGTTCGATCGAGATCTTGAAGTTCGACGGACGGTCTTACACCGGTATCGGGTTGGATCTTCTCTTGCTCCATGGCTTTGTGGAACGTTCTTTGAACCAAAATGTCAGCGGCTTGGCTGTAAAGCTCTTGCTCATTAACCATTTTCTCAACCATGGCCTTTGGTGCGTGTCCAGGTCGGAATCCTGGAATACGAACTTCCTTTGCAATGGCTTTGATCGCTCGATCAAATGCGTCGGTGACCTGATCGGCCGAACAAACAACGTTCAAACGAACGGTACAGGTATTTAAATCTTCTCGAGTTACTTGCATGACAAAAAATGCGCTCTCAGCGGTAAATGAACCCGAAATTTTACCTCATTGGCGCTCTCGTTAGCCGCAGATTGCCGTCTGTTTCGCGTTACAGGGTAGATCGGAGTTCTGAGGGTTGTGATAGATCCGAAAGATTGATTGATTCTAAAGTTGGAAACTCAAACGAAAATCCGGGCAATACAGATGGGACGACTCGGTAGGAATCCAAAACCAACGAGGCGTCGGGACCGAAGACTTTGCCAACCAGAATCAATAAGAGAGTCGGAATGGGAGGAGACCACGGTCGCCGATGGATACGCCGCAGCCAAGTCATGAAGATGCTGTTTTGTACCGGACTTGTTGTACTTCCACTCACAATTGATGGTGTTTCATGTTCAATGGTCCACTGAATCATTTTGACGATATCGACCAAATGAATCCAGGATATCCACTGCTTTCCATTGCCCGCAGTTCCTCCCAGAAAGGCTTTGACTAAGGGAATCAGTTTTGACAAAACTCCACCATGAGCCGAAAGGACAACACCGATTCGGATGACAACCTTTTCGGTTTGGGCGTCGCTGTTTAGGCACGCGTCTTCCCAAGTCACACAGGTTTTCGCCGAGAAATTCGTTCCGGGCGCGCTTGATTCATTAAGTACTTCTTGCCCCCGATTCCCATAGTAGCCAGTTGCAGAAGCGTTGATCCACTTCTTTGGTTTAACGATGCATTGGTTTATGGCGTTTTCTACTCTTTGGGCTGAATCAATTCGAGACGACAAAATCTTTTGTTTGTTTTGTTTGGTGAATTTGCAGGCAATGGACCGCCCCGACAGATTCACCACCGCCAATGATCCTTCAACTATCTCGGCCAAGTGATCCCAGCCGTATTCACCAGTTTTTGGAGTCCGCGTAACAATGAGGACCTTATATCCAGAGGCGGATAGGCTTTGAGCGAGGGCTGACCCAATAAACCCGGTTCCTCCACAAATGATGATCCGTTCTTCCACACCTTATTCTTACGCGAAAAGGCAGGCTGAAAGCGCATGGGGAGTTAAGCGGCTTGGTCGAATGTCCAGGATCGCCAGTTATCTCGACCGTGGTGCTTGACTTCGTATAGCATGTCGTCTGCGATTCGTACAGCGTCATCCAATGAGTCACCATGCTGCCACATCGATAGGCCAACTGAAGCGGTAACTACCATTCCTTTGTGAATGTGATCCCAGTTTAGTCCCCGAATTTCTTCGACAAGCTTGCGTCCAATTGTATCCATTTCGTGCTCATCGGAAACATCGTATACGATCAAAAATTCTTCTCCGCCCCACCGTCCAATTTTCGCTGGATTAGTAGCCGAGCTTGTTAGACAATTTGAGAATTCATGAATGACTTGATCTCCGATCGCGTGGCCAAACTTATCGTTGATTCGTTTGAAATGGTCGATATCGAGCAAAGCAATTAGGAACCGGGTTGCGAACTTTCGTTCAGTAAATAGCTGAAGAGCTTCTTCGGTCCCTCGCCGGTTCAAGAGACCAGAAAGGGGGTCGTAACGGGCTTCTTGTTCGAGAATTTTGTTACGCTCGATCAGGGTCCGGTTGCGCATTCGCAAAACTTCTTGATTGAATTTGTTTTGCTCCAGATCTTGTTGCAATAAAGCCAATTGAACTCGTTCCTTGCGGGTGAATATCCCTCTCTTTTGGTCCCGAGTAGTCACTT
>JAYVHY010000410.1:0-5931 GCA_043770615.1 Armatimonadota bacterium
ACAATTACCGATGACCAGTGGCAGTCCGGATTTGATTCTACGCTCATGAATGTCGTTCGGATGGTGCGGGCAGTTGTTCCTGAGATGAAGGAACGAGGGTGGGGGCGAATTGTCCACAATACATCATTGGTCGCAAAGGAGCCAAACGCATTGCTCCCAATTTCCTCAACTCTCCGGGCAGGATTGATGGCTCTCACCCGGTTACAAGCGCTCGAACTAGCTCCATTTGGTGTCACCGTAAATGGAGTCTTACCGGGACACACGCTCACAGATCGGCAGGTCCATCTTGCCGAGATAAGAGCCAGCCGCGATGGAATCACGCCCGAAGAAGCCTTAGTCCTACAGGCAAACGAAGTGCCAATGAAACGGCTCGGCAAGCCGGAAGAAATTGCCGCTGCAATCGTGTTCTTCTGCTCTCAGCCGGCAGCCTATGTTACAGGAACAAGTTTGCTAGTAGATGGAGGCATGACCAAAGGATTGGGCTAACGAGTTTTCCACTTTTCAAGACATTGAAATTGCGAAAATGGTAACGTGCGATTATTAGCCTGATTGGTGGAACATGAAAGATCTCTTAACCGTTGATGCTCTCTACTATTGCGTTCAGGGAGTCCGAGACATATCTGGAAGCAATGGTCGACCAGAAAAAACCCGAACTGCATGCGACAAATTTCTAAAAGCTTACGAAGCTGGAACGGTCACCGGACATGAAATGATCCCCGTAGCTGGCATTCAAGTAGGACAGTTTTTCACCGAGGCAAGCTTGACCAAGGAAAACATCAAAGAGACTTTAGATAGTGCGATGAATCTTGCCAAAAAGGGTGACTTCAAAGTCGAAGAGTTCTCAATGAAACTAAAACTCGCAACCGCAATGGGTGAAATGGCGGTTGAAATGAACCGTCAAAATGGCGGAGCCGAGGAGTAACCAATGAAAAAATCACTAGTGCTAGTTACCATCGCTTTATCTGTTTCGGGCTTTGGGCAAAGTCCCGAAGGTAAATCCGGAAATCCCACCGGGCTATCGTCGAAGGGATGGAAGTTTGACTTTGCGACAAGTCGTGATTATGTTTCAAGCAAATCCTTGCTCTACTACAAAATCTCCTACAAAGGAAACACGATCAAAGAAGAGGGAAGTCAACTAACCCCAGCAACGTTCGGTGGTGCTTGGCCGATTCCCAAAGTTGCGTCCGATTCAGATGAATTTAAGCTTGACTTGGTCGACGGGTTTGGGACGATTGATAGCCCCATATTTGATATGTTGGCGCTTAAACCACTTAACTTTTCCACTCCATTTGGTGATCTCCGAGGTGCTATTCAAGTTTCCGGAAAGCTCACGAACTCCCAAGAACTCAACGTCGGATTCGGGCTAGAAACTCGACCATACAGCCCATTTCGAAATCGAATTCTAGATTTGACCAACCAGGTCCGATTTGGCATCAGGGGAGTCAAGCACACCGACAATGCAGGTAGCAAAAAGGACTTTCTTGCGTTTACATACCGAGCCTATGTCGGGACGGGCTTTGGGTACGTCCGATCCTACAAAATGGATGACTTGGTGAAAGATATCGTGAGTCGATATTCACAGCTAAGCGAGGCAGACCAAGACAAATTGAGTGCAACTGGCGCATCAAGCGATCCACTGGTTCAATGCCTGAAACTATTGAAGCCAAGTGAACGACGGGATCCAAAATTTGTGAAGGAAGTCTTGGCAACCTATTACGATGCTCGAATTGATCAACCATCTGTAAGCATCGAAGCCTCAGCGGAAGCTAGTTACACGCCGGACAATTTTGTCAATCGACGGTACAACGCTCTATGGGGTACTTCGGTCTATTGGTGGCCAAATCCAAAGAATCCGGACTCCGGCAAGTTCTTTGTCACCTATCAAAATGGTTACACCAGGGCCGATCTAACCAACCCGGTCAACGGATTGATCGCGGGATTTAGCATAAAGTTCTAAACGGAGGACGCCAAAAGCCAACAGCCGATAGCCAACAGCCAACCGCTATTTCAGCCAAATCTCTTTTTCGCCGATTTCAATAATCCCGTCGCGATACAGTGCGCCAATCAACTTCTTAAATGCGCCCTTGCTCAGTCCAAACTTTCGGTGAATCTCCTCGGGACTTGACCGATCCGAAACCGCCAGAACTCCCTCATTGTCATGAAGGGCTTTGATGATACGATCTCGTTCTCCAAGAACGGCTTGGTAGCCCTGTGGACGCAAAGAGATTGCTACGCGTCGATCATCAGGACGGATTCGCTTAACGTAGGCTTCCCTTACTTCGCCCATCTTCAGTTTTTCGTGCCACTCATCTGGGAAGATCGATCCTTTGATTTCGCCATTGATGACAACAGTAATCCAGTCGTGATGGAAGTCAATAACCATGATTTTGACCTTCTCTCCTGGCTCAAGAGTTTCGCCGTTCGCCGTTAAGAATCGGTTTAACTTGCTTGAGCAAGCAACTCGGTTGGAGACGACATCAAGGTAAACCCGAACCAAATAGTCTTCGCCCGCCATCATGTGATAGTTCTGTTCTTTGATCGGACAGAACAAGTCTTTGTCCAACCCCCAGTCCAAAAATGCACCTGCTGAGGTGACGGAGACACAGCGTAGCAAGGCAAAATCTCCAACTTTCGCAATCGGAGTCTTTAGTGTTGCGACCGGACGATCTTCGGAGTCGGTGTAAAGGAAGACCTTGATATAGTCATTCATCAACAAATCGTCTGGACACTGACTCAACGGGAGCAGTACTTTGGTGTCTCCGTCCCCAAGGTATAGACCATGGGGAGATTCGCCAATAACCTTCAAATCTTCGTATTCACCAATGCGCATATAGATTCATTGTGAGACATTTGAACTTCAGATCACCAAGCAGAATAGCAAAGCACTGTCAGTCGACTAGCAAATTGCAAAAACGGGAACCTTTACCAGCCATCTTTGTTCTATTCTTATGTGACCATCAAACCTAACATTTCGCATTAACTTGTGCGAAACAGTGAGGCTTGAGCATGTTTTTCCCGATAAAATTAAAAGGGCACCTACGTTTGATGGAATCTGACCAAAATACAATGCATGACTCTGACACAACCGAGCCTATTTTAGAGGTTGTGACTGGTGACGCCTCCGAGTCTAAGGCAGAGACCGCCATTGTGCCCAACGCTTTTGAAACCGTCTTGGCGAAGTATGACGAGCATCAACCGAAATACGTCGAACCTGAGGCTCCAGCTTATAAGAACCGTGCGCTCATCGCTGCGATCTGCATCGTTGGTGGAATTTTTGCTGGGCGCATGACCATGCAACCAACAGTACAAACAAAAATAGTCGAGAAAGCTCGCCCCGTTCTTGTTGCAAGCCAAACGCCAGAAGCGCCGAAAGTCGATAAAGCATTTCGCGATTTAGAAAATCTTGCAGATTTTGATCCTTGGCAACCGATGAATGGAGGATTTCCCCTTCCACCAAAGTCAACTCAAGCAAACATTGTTTCTCGTTCAGGCGGCTCTTCTCAACCATTTATCCCGGCACCTCCTAGGATGAGTGGAGATATTGTTCCGATGGATCCAACTGAAGTAGGAGGTCCCCTACCTCGCGTTGGTGGTGGCGGAATTACTTTGCCAGAGAATCCGGAGCCAGCAGGTAAAACGCCAGGCAAGGTAGATCCCAAAGACCCTCAAATCCCTGATGCTAATCAACAGAAATCCGAGCCGGCTGGGAAAGAACGGTACGTTTCAATGTCGATGAATGGTCCCGATCCATCAAGTGGACAGTCATCGCTGTCAGGAATTGCAAATTCTCTCGGAGGTTCGGCTCGAACGTTTACTCATATGTCCGAGGACGGAACGATTGAATCCCAGGGCGTACTCATGATTATTCCTGCTTCAAAGTATGAGGCAGCCAAAACGAAGATCGAAGCTCTTGGCGGTGCATCAATAGATGCGAACGTAGAAGGCAACGCCTCTGGCGAGCAATCGAAAATTCAAGGAACATTCATTACACGTCTGGCAAAACTCCGCGAGAAGCAAAAAGATCTTCTTATTGACTTTCTCGAGGACGCCCAACCAGTAAAGCAGATCAAAGAAGCGATTGATAATGAGTCAAGGGCAGTTTCGGCAACCCGACTTCCCGGTGGCTTGACTGGCAAAGTCGTCATTCGGGTCATGCTGAAATAGCAACTACGGGTTCAATATCCAACCTTTAAGCCTATTGTGGATATTGGGCGTTGCTTCCAGTGAAAGCCGAAAATAATCGGAAGGCGAGTCGGATACAAACCGTCTCGCCTGTATTGCCGTCCAAATGTCCAGCGCTTCTTACGGCAAACTTCGGACTGCAAACTGTAGACTAACTCCTGTGCGCCCACGCTCAACCGAAATTGCACTACTTATCGCGGTGTTCCTCGATATGGTTGGGTTCACAATGCTCATACCGGACATTCAGCTTCGTGCTGAAACAATGCTCGCCGGATTCTCGTTCAAAGGGCCAATCATTGGTGCCCTACTACAGGCAACATTTATTGTTCAGCTGTTCGCGTCACCTCGTTGGGGCAGACTTGCGGACAAAACCGGGCGAAGACGAGTTTTCGTAATTTGTCAATGGATTTCGGCTCTTGCCATGCTCATTTACGGTTTCGCGGGCTCAATTGCTCTACTATTTGTGAGCCGGGTCCTTGCCGGATTTGGCGGGGCGAATGTCTCGGTAGCCCAGGCAATGGCAGCCGTTGCCGCTGGAGATGACCGTAAGCGTGTTTTAGGTTGGGTGAGCGCAACCCTTTCGGCCGGAATGATTTTTGGCCCAGCAGTGGGGGGCATGCTAGCGCATAGTTCTGGTTCTAGGTTGATTGGCGTTGCCGGAGCCATCATTTCGTTTGCCGGTGGAGCAATAGTTTTAGCGCTGGTTCCAAAAGATGATCCATCAACATCGAGTGAGGAGCAAATTGAATCCAAGAAAGGGAACTTTGGCTTCGACTTCACCATTTTTAAAAGCTACCCCTCGCTCTTGCCGTTCTTTTGGATTGCCGTAACCGCTTCATTTGCTCTTGCAACACTTGAAGGTACATTCGGTCGCTTGATTCGGGCGATGTTGGGCTATGATCAGCGGGAATTTGGAGTAATTTTTAGCTATGAAGCCCTGCTGGGAATCTTCATTTCGGTGGTGGTTCTCGTTTGGCTGGGCAAGCGTATGTGCGATACGTCAATCTTGCGGTTGGGCTATATTGCTCAAGGTATTGGTCTTGGGTTGAATCCTCTTGCCGGAGCCTTGGTCAGCTTCGCTCCTGGTATGGTTTGGCTTCTCATAGCTTCTACATTTTTTGCATTCGGGTCCGGAATTGTTGGTCCTACCCTCAGTACATTGGCTTCAAATACCGTTCCAGAAGAGATCCAAGGTGAACTGTTCGGCACAATGCAAGCCGCTAGAACAGTGGGCTTCATTATTGGTCCTATTCTTGGCGGGTTCCTGTTCGATATTTGGCATCCTGGGCCCTATGTTTTTGCCGCAATCGTTTGCTTAGTCGTTGCGATTGCGCTGCCTGCAATCTGCGCCTGTCACATGAAACCTGGTACAGAAGCAACGTCCTAGGTAATTCGCCAGGGCACAAATAAGCAAAACTTGCTGTAAACTATAGCCAGGAGTTCCTGTTTTCCTTTTCGAGGAAACCTTGAGAAGGAAATCTTAATTAAGGGGAACAAAAGAAGACTTATGGTTGCATGTCCAAAATGCGTGATCAATAACACGCTTGATAGTGCGTTCTGCAAAAAGTGCGGCGCAATTTTGCCTATTTCGATTATCGAAGAAGAGCAAGAAAAGCTCAAGGATATTGTCGCCAAAGGAATGGAGAGTTATCAAACCAGCAATCTCGAAGAAGCGATGATGGTAGCGGATCACGCTATTTTGTCGAATCCAAGTTACGCCGAAGCTTATGCCCTAAAGGGCTTGGTTCA
>JAYVHY010000411.1:0-2712 GCA_043770615.1 Armatimonadota bacterium
GTATTCGTTCCGACACCAGTTGACTTCTCCGAGATCCCCGGAACCATCGTCGCCACTCCGTCCGACAGAACCGGAGCCGTGACTCCAACCCCGTTTCGCTTATACGACCGAGATCCATTAGTATTAGACTTCGTCACCCGGCTCCCAACTCCGTTGTAGCCGTAATTAGTCGTTGGAACTCCGCCGCTATTGATATTCGTCAGTCGGTCTTCGTAATCCCAGTTCAATACCCTCGAACCGATATTGGTCGGCCTTCCACATGCGTCATACGTATAACTCGTTGAAGCATGGGTTACCCGGGTGACCGAGAGTAACTTATCCGCGTCATCGTAGGCATAAGTCTCAAAGTCCGTATTCGAGTTCTTACTCGTTCGGTTACCGTTCGCGTCGTAATTGTAAAAGTTCGCAATTCCGCCGCCATTCTCAGTCTTCAACTGGTCAATCTCATCGTAGGTGTAGCTCGTGGCTACGCTAATTGACAACCTTTGACATCAGCTTGTTCGCAGGATCTTCCTTCGGCTTATTCACCTTATTCACTGTGATGCTTTCTCAGCCTCAATTCTATCAACTTTTCACACTGGTTTCTCCCAGCGTCGTCCCGGTACGGGACGTCACTTCGTTTCCCGGCTCGCCGGGATTTCGCTGAGACTCAACAACGCAGATGCGGTTTGGACGCTTCGCGTCTCCAGTGCCACATCCACACAAAATAACCCCGTCCACGCAGTGGCTTGCCCACGGAAGTGGCTCGCCATAATTCGATCAGCACAGAGTGCTACTTTTTTGTCTTTTTGAACCAGATTTTCTCCATCTCTGATATTTGTGCTTCATGTCTGTCACACCATTTTCTTGCCGACGCTATATCGCCATCTGGCGTCACATTACAGACAAAGTGAGTTTTTCGAGACAAAATGACAATGGAGAGTTCCTCAAGAAGACCTGGCCCAGCTGACTTTTGACGAATGAGATAGAAGCATTTGTAGGAGGACGATTCAACTTGAATTGAATTCAACAACTTAGTAGTTGGTTCAGGATCACGATGAGAAATTAATACTAGCTTGGCAGTATTTTCGGCCATGAACTTCTCGTTAAGGGATGTAAATGGCTTGATTTGAGTCCCTGAATTCTGTCCAGACGCTGCTGCAAATATTAAAAACGCGAAGTAAGGTAATTTCATTTTTTGCCTACCAATCATATCTTGGAGTACCCCATCGTGGACTCTTCCACGGATTTTTGATTTTAGGTATCATTGACTTCCAATCAGGCTTTTCAGCCACTTTATGCTCTCCTGGCACGTATTTATCAACCGTACCCATTTCGGAATTAACCACGAAATGAACATATCCACTCTCCGGATGCTCATGATAATACTGTAAATCGCCGGTTGAAAAACTTCCCCTAATGTCCCAGTAATCTTGTTCTTCCCAGTACTCGCGATACCCTTTAGGTCTTGTCGAATGCGATCCTTTTTCAGCAGGATGTGTATGAACGGTTCCGACAATAGTCGTTCCATCGGGAGGCTTATTGAATTGCTTAACATCTACGCTCCATAGGAGCGGATTTCCTTTAGAGTCCTTCATGTCCCGGGCATTTTTTGGCTCGGTGTAGGAAAACGTGCCGTCTGGGTTCTTATAGATGTATGCACCCCATTCATCACCATGGGTTTTGGGTCCATATATTTTCGCGAAGTCCATGGCTGCTTCATCTTCATTCTTAAACTTGTCACCTGGCTTTAATCCATCGGCATCGACAAATTTTAGAGGGTTGTTTTGCGTATAGGAATACCAATTCCTTCCGTTTCGAATCGGATCTCTGCTCAAAAACCGCCCAGTCTCGGGATCGTAGTACCGATGCCCAAGTAGCTTATAACCGGACTCTCCGTCTTCCTGGTAGCCAGCTCCACCAACAAATCCATTTTGCGTAGGAGATTGCCCAACATGGGCAATAACCTTACCGAACGCATCAAAGTCAGCAGTGTCGCTCATGACACCACCAATCGACATTCCTTTCGTTGAACCCATTCGATCTGAGTGGATCGTCTTTGTTTGTCCACCAATGATTCCTTCCGCAATACCGGGAACCATCTTGTTCACACCGTCTGAAAGCACTGGTGCGGTGACACCAACGCCATCTCGCTTATAAAGTCTGTTTCCACTGGAGCTAGACTTCGAGGTGCGAGAGCCGGCGCCGTTGTATCCGTAGCTTGCAACTTGGGAGTTTCCTGAGTAAGTTGTTAGGCGGTCTTCGTAATCCCAGTTCAAAACTCTCGAACCAATGCTCGTCGGTCTGCCGCAAGCATCGTACGTATAGGTTGTTGTGTTGCTGCTCTTGGTCACCGACATCAATTTGTCCGCATCATCATAGCCATACTCAGTGAGTCCACCAATTGCGGAGAGCTTCGTTGATCGATTGCCATTTGCGTCATAAGTGTAAAGGTCATGGACGCCGAACTGGTTGCTTGAAATCTCCGACTTCAACTGGTCAATCTCATCGTAGGTGTAGCTGGTGGCGACGCTGTTCACAACCTTTGACATCAGGTTATTGGCGTAGTCGTAGTTATACGTCTCCTGATGAAGCGCATAGTTGTCCGAGGTTCGAGCGTGGACGATCGAGTTCAGCCGGTCGTTTGAGTCGTAACCGTAAGTGGTCTTGGTCATTCCGTCAATCTTCTGGTTCAACCGACCGTAAGAATCATAAAACAGACCAGTCGAAACG
>JAYVHY010000412.1:0-2703 GCA_043770615.1 Armatimonadota bacterium
CCTGGGTATCATTCTAGTTCTGTCGGGGCGTAGCGCAGTTGGTAGCGCGTTTGCATGGGGTGCAAGAGGTCGCACGTTCGAATCGTGTCGCTCCGACCAATTTTCTCCCCAAAAGTCATGAAGGTCGTTTTCGATGTCGGTAAAGTTCTCGCCCATGCCCACATGCAATGGAAAGATGCTTTAGCGGCAAGCAAACTTACGTACCGCGAATCCGAGTTGCTTCAGAAATACCTCTACGACTTGCCCGAATATTTGCCCTATGAAGGTGGCCAAATTTCAGAGGAAACTTATCTCACCGCCCTCGCAAAAGAATTCGGACTTCAAAATCTCCAAGAAGCCAAGCATCTCCACGAAAGCATCATTGGCGACGAGTATCCGGGCGTTGCTGAAATTGTCCAAGAACTTAACCAACGGGGTATTGAGACCGCAACTCTCAGCAACAACAACCCTATTCATTGGGCGTGGTTTACGGAATCCGGAAACTATCCGGCTATCGAAGGAATTCAACATCTAGTAGCAAGCTTTCATTTGGGTCTTTTTAAGCCCGATCCAGCAATTTTCCCTAAGTTTTGTGACTTTCTAGGTTGGGATAAATCCGATTTGATATTCCTTGACGACGCAGAAAAGAACATTATTGCTGCCAGGAACGCCGGCTGGGTTGCTCACATCATTACCGACGACGAGCCCAAGGCAACTCAGATAAGACGAATCCTTAATTTGAACTAAGGAGCAGGTCGCGAACCGCGCGGGCAATTTTTTCTGACGCTTTTCCGTCGCCATACGGGCTCGATGCCTTTGCCATTGAATCGTAAAACGCAGGCTCGTTAAAGAGCTTCCTTCCAAACTCTAGTACCGCCGCAGGATCGGTGCCAATCAGCCGAGCGCAACCTGCAGTAACACCTTCCGGTCGCTCAGTTGTCTCTCGCAAAACCAAGAGCGGCTTCCCGAAGCTTGGGGCCTCTTCCTGGACTCCGCCCGAGTCCGTGAGGATGAAAGTGGAACGCTCAATAAGCTTGACAAACTGCTCGTATTGCGGCGGCTCGATGAGATCAATTCTCGGATGATCACCCAAAAATTCTTTCAGTACTTTCCGAACGTCCGGATTTTTGTGCATCGCAACCACTAAATGCGAATCACCATGTTCATCGATCAGCTGACGAGCGGCCCTTGCGACCCCTGCCATCGGCTCTCCCCAATTTTCGCGCCGGTGCATCGTCATCAGAATGAGTCGACCTTCAAAATCGGGATACCAAGTTTGAGCCACCAGTTTAGCCACCTGAAGGACGGCGTCAATTCCCGTATTTCCTGTCACAAAGACGTCCGCCTGATTAACTCCCTCATCGAACAAATTCTTTGCCGCCAATTCGGTCGGAGCGTAATGTTGCCGTGCGACCAACCGGGTAGCTTGTCGATTAAACTCTTCTGGAAAAGGATTGTGAATGTCGTAGGTTCGCAGTCCAGCTTCTACATGCCCAAAGAGTATTTGTCGGTAAAAAGCGACCAAACTAGCAATGAAAGTCGTAGTGGTGTCTCCCTGAGCAATGACAAAGTCAGGTTTCGATTCCTCAAACGCCGAATCAAGTGCCAAGATCATTCGAGAAGACATTTCTGCCAAGCTCTGACCGTGCTTCATCAGCCCCAGATCGATATCTGGCTGAATTCCAAATGTCTCAAAGACTTGATCGAGCATTTCGCGGTGCTGTCCGGTCGATATAAGCACCGTCTTAAGGTCATCAACCTCTCGAAGAGCCTGAACGACTGGCATCGATTTAATGCAATCCGGGCGAGTTCCAACGATTAGAGCTACGGTCTTTTTAGCCATGATTCTATTTGAGTTCGGCAGCCGCCATTTCTGGGTTCAACATTCGCTCCACGATGTGGCAGTAAATATGATAAAGAGCTAAATGTGACTCCTGCACGTGCATGGTCTGATTGCTAGGAACAACAATCGAATAATCGGACAGTTCAGCCATCTTGCCGCCGGTCCCACCAAGCAGTCCAATATTGATCATTCCAATAGCTTTAGCCGCTTCCATGGCAACAATGCAGTTCTTCGAACCACCGCTCGTGCTGATCGACAGAAGAATGTCTCCGGGGCGACCAAATGCTTCTACTTGTCGCGAGAATATTTCGTCAAATCCATAGTCATTTGCTCGTGAGGTAATTGTCGAGGAATCGGTTGTCAACGCAATGGCAGGGAGGGCCTTTCGAGCAAATTTGGTCGACAATGTCGAAATAAACTCTGCCGCTAAGTGTTGGGCGTCCGCCGCACTTCCTCCATTGCCACAAATCAACAGCTTGCCTCCATTTGCAAAGCAATCCGCCGTAATTTCTGAAATCCTGATTAAATCAGGCAGGCAATGCTCAATGACGGCCTCCTTCACTTTGATGCTCTCGCGGAGGTGCTCAATTGCGGTTGAATTCCAGGTATTTGGCATCAAATTCACTCGGGGAACTGTTCAAGTATGGCAGAAAGGTCGGCAATGCTGTCGATGATGAAGTCCGGTGAGCAGTCCTTTTCCGCCTCGCTTTTGGCACCATATCCGGTTCTAACCAAAATTGTCTTCGCCCCTACCGCTAACCCGAGCTCAATATCGCAAGCTTTATCCCCGATTACAATGCTCGATGTAAGGTCAATATTGAAGTCTTTTGCGGCATCCATGGCCATTCCTATAGCCGGTTTTCGGTGAGTTGAGGGAAGAT
>JAYVHY010000413.1:0-2699 GCA_043770615.1 Armatimonadota bacterium
GCAGTCGCGGCCAAACATCTCGAACTAGATTCGGGTCTTCACCAGGTCCTATCTCGCCCAATGCGGCAGTTGATTGTGAACTTCCCTGTCGTTCTCGACAATGGCGAAGTCATGGTTTTCGAAGGCTACCGAGTCCAACACAACTCATCTCGTGGACCAACCAAAGGCGGAATCCGATATCACCAAGATGTAGACGTTGAAGAGACAACCGCATTGGCGATGTGGATGACCTGGAAATGCGCCGTCGCCAACATTCCGTTTGGCGGAGCAAAGGGCTCAGTCAAAGTCGATACCAAACAGTTTTCTCGTCGAGAAATAGAAAAACTCACCCGACGTTACGTCACTGAGATTAACATCATCCTCGGCGAACGATCCGACATTCCAGCTCCCGACATCGGCACCAATGCCCAAGTCATGGCGTGGATCATGGATACGTTCTCCATGCAGAAAGGGTACACCGTTCCCGGTGTCGTTACCGGAAAGCCAGTCGACCTCGGTGGCTCACTAGGGCGAGTGGAGGCGACTGGTAGAGGGGTTATTGTTGCGGCTGAAGAGGCTTGCAAGTCGATCGGAATGAACTTTCAGGGCGCTCGCGTGGTGGTTCAAGGGTTTGGTAACGTTGGATCGGTTGCGGCAAGCATTGCGGCTCAGCATGGGGCGGTTGTTGTTGGTATTTCTGATGCTTTGGGAGGAATATATAATCCGAAGGGGCTGCCGGTTGACGATCTGATCAATCGATACTCGGGTCGGGAAGGAGGCATTCGCGAATTTAAGGATGCTCAGCCAGTCTCAAATTCGGAGTTGCTTGAGCTCGACTGCGACATCCTTATTCCCGCCGCTATTGCCGCTCAAATCACGGCTGAGAACGCCGATAAGATCAAGGCGAAACTCATCGTTGAAGGCGCAAACGGACCGAGCACTCCTGACGCCGATAAGATCCTCCATGACAAGGGAATCCTCGTCGTTCCGGACATCCTCGCCAACGCGGGTGGTGTTATCGTGAGCTACTTCGAGTGGGTTCAGGACCTTCAGAACTTCTTCTGGGAAGAAGACGCGGTCAACGAACGACTGACCAAGATCATGAAGCATTCGTACGCGCACGTCCATGAAGCCATGGTTCAGCATAAGACTGATATGCGAACCGCAGCTTTGATTATTGGTGTCAAACGAGTTGCCGATGCAACGATCCGACGCGGAATCTTCCCATAAAGGGCGACGCTACATATGGAGTGCGCGAACTTGTTCGCGCTTTGTCCTGCGAGATTTATCTCGCTGTTGCTGGAAAACTTTCCCGGATTAAAAGTTAAATGCCCTTGGCGAAGCAGAAACTGGCTATCCCGATGCGAAGGGCCAATTGGGCGCCGTCATCTCTTCAATTCGCTGAGCAAGATATCCGTCATGTTCATTCGATCCATCCAGAGTGAGCGTCTTGCGATACTCCCGTAAGAGTATTTTTTCCGCCTCCCAGTTGGCTATTGCGTATGCCGCGTGCATTCTAACCCCGTAGATCGGGTGGTCTAGAAATGGCTTCAGTACTTCGATTACTGGTCCAGCCTTGAACCGATAGTGGCAATGACTGAATATCATGATGCCACTATAAAGATCGAGTCGATGCAGTGGCGACCGCAATTTCTGAAGAGCCAAGTTTCTAAACTCTCGCTGAGGGACATCAGCCATGGTCAGACCATAAACGGCTTCGCATCGTACATATGGGTGGTAATCACCGGTAGCAAACTTCATGAGAACGTTGAAACTACGTGTTGTTCCCATCCTGCCAATAACCCACATGAGCATCTCAAGATTCGTTGTTGTGTAGTCGAACTTACCATTCCACAAAGCCTCACTTGTTTCATTAAAATCCCATGGAAGCTTTCTGTTCTCTCGCTCAATGATCTTTACAAACGTCTCGATTCCGCGCTTATAGTCAGCGTAATCCAAAATGACCTGCCGCGACAGTTCGGTTAACTCTGTTTCTTTTATTTGCTTAAACAGCATTCCCTGGCGCGACATTTGACACTGATCCTCGTTGATACTTCATGTTACACGAGCTTTCCGCTTCCCTCGCTTCCTCCGCTTCCCTCCACTAAGAAACCTTAACGAACAACGCGGAACGAAAATCGTTTATAATTCGTAGAGTAAGAAAAGCAATCTCGCATTGCAGGATACGAACATGAATAAAGGAATTTTGATGTCAGGAGCATTTGTCGGCATGGCCGTGATTGCAAGCGCATTCGTCAACAGCGGACTTGAGAAGGGTGAAAGAGTTTCCCCATTCCACCCAAAGCACGTCGCCGGAGCCCTTAAGGGTACCGACACCTGCTTCCCTTGCACCTACCAGAACCGACCACAGGTTCAAGCTTGGGTAACCAACGGCGACCAAAAGTCGATCATGGCACTTGCCAAGACGCTTGATGCCGCAATGAGCAAGTACAGCAACAAGGAATTCAAGGCTATGGTCGTTATCGTGGCTCCAAAGGACACGAGCAAGATGATCGAAGCTTCCGCGCCAATGATGAGCAAGGAACTGAAGAACGTTTCCATCAGCTACCTCTCACCAGACAACTCAGCCGTCAAGAACTACAAGATCAACACTTCAGCGAAGAACACCGTTTTTGTTTACAAGAACTGGCAAGTAGTTGACAAGTTCGTTGATCTCGGTTCAGACGAAAAGGGACAAAATTCCCTCGTAGCTGCAATCG
>JAYVHY010000414.1:0-2696 GCA_043770615.1 Armatimonadota bacterium
CGACATCCCCGACGAAGAAGTAGGCGAAATTAAGACCGTAGGCAACGCAGTTGACTACATTTCTAAGAAGAAGGTTTAAATGAGTTCTCCGCCCGTACCCTCCGGGCGCGTTGTCGTCACCGGTGTTGGAGCGGTAACCCCGCTTGGCACTGGTGTCGATGTTTTTTGGCCCAAGGTTGTGGCCGGTGTCTCGGGTATTCGCCGAGTCACCAATATTGACCCAACTCCCTATGCAACCCAAATTGCCGGTGAAGTCCCCGACTTTAACGTTGAAGATTGGTTTTGCGAAGGGTTTGAGAAGAAGGATGCCCGCCGAATGGATCCTTTTCTTCACTTTGCGATTGCCGCAGCTCGGCAAGCTCTTGATGATTCGGGAATCGTCTTAGATGAAGACCTGAAGAACGAATTTGGCGTCTTGATTGGTACCGGAATCGGCGGTCTTTCGGTCATGTACGACCACACCGCTTTTATTCACGCAGGCAAGCCCGACCGTGTCTCTCCATTTTTTGTTCCTTACATGATCGCCGATATGGCGAGCGGCATTGTTTCGATCCTCAATGACCTTCGTGGTCCGAATCACACCGTCGTTTCCGCTTGTTCTACTGGGGCAAATGCGATTGGCGATGCGATGGAGATCATCAAGCGAGGCGACGCGGTCGCCATGCTAGCTGGTGGTACGGAAGCTTCGGTCAATGATATTGGTATTGCGGGATTCTGTGCATGCCGAGCGATGACGACCAAGAACGATAGTCCGACCACGGCATCTCGACCATTTGATGTCGACCGCGACGGGTTCGTCATGGGTGAAGGTTCCGCCGTATTACTTCTTGAAGATCGGGATCACGCCCTAGCTCGCGGCGCAAAAATTTATGCCGAAGTGGTTGGCTACGGAATGTCTGCTGATGCATATCACATTACTTCGCCTCATCCCGAAGGTCGAGGTGCCGCCAAGTCGATGAATATGGCCCTGCGTAAGGCTGGACTGGTACCTGAAGATATTGACTACATCAACGCTCACGGTACTTCAACGCCAGTTGGTGACCCGATGGAAGTCTCAGCGGTTAAAAAAGTCTTTGGCGACCATGCCTATAAGCTGGCAATGAGTTCTACCAAGTCGATGCATGGACATACGCTGGGAGCGGCTGGAGCGATTGAGTCGCTTATCTGTATTCTTGCGATGCGCGACGGTGTGATGCCGCCGACCATCAATTTGGATAATCCTGACCCAATGTGCGACCTCAACCATGTGGCTCATGTTGCCCAAAAACGAGAACTAAACATCGTACTCAACAACTCGTTTGGGTTTGGTGGGCACAACGTTTCCTTGATTCTTAAGAAGGTGTAGCGCCGATGTCAGAATCCGGCATGGATGACCAAATCCAACGATTCCTCGATCACCTGCGTGCTCGTCGTTCAGGGGCGACAGTTCGAGCGTACGGCGCGGATCTAAACCAACTTGCCCTGTTTACTGAAGGAGCTTTCGAATTTGATACTGAGACCCTTCGGAAGTATTTGCGTAAGAACGGCGGAAGCCCTCGTACGCGTGCACGCAAGCTTTCGACCATTCGTTCGTTTGCAAAGTACTTGCGGTCAACTCAGGTTATTGATCGGGACCCGACCGAGCCTCTAGAGGCTCCTTTTCGACGTCGAAACTTGCCCAAGAGCCTTAATCAACCACAGACGACCAATCTTCTCGATCAGCAAGACGTGGGTCGGACACCTAAGCGAGACCGAGCGATTCTTGAACTGATTTACTCTGCCGGGTTGCGGTCGGCGGAGGCGGTTAGCCTAGACAAGCAAGACCTGAATTTTGAGGATAGCTCGATAAGGGTGATCGGTAAGGGTGACAAAGAGCGGGTAGCATTTTTTGGTTCCACTGCGACTAGCGCTCTTAAGGATTACATTGCCGAGGAACGAGTCGAGCCAACAAAAGACGGAGCGTTGTTTACTAACGAAAAAGGCATTCGTCTGAGTACCAGAACCGTTCAAAACATTGTGAAACGGTGGGCTTTGGCGGTTGGGTTGCCGCCGGATACGTCGCCTCACACGCTGCGGCATACGTTTGCTACGCACCTTTTGGATGGCGGGGCAGACTTGAAGACGGTTCAACAGTTGCTGGGGCACTCGAGCTTAGCGACTACGCAGATTTACACTCATGTGAGTATCGAACGCCTACACGAAACCGTGCAAAAGGCACACCCCAAGGGCGATCTCAAATAGGTTGATTGCGCTAACATAATTTATGCCGGAACTACCGGACATTGAGCTATATGTCGCTCGCCTTGTGGAGCGGGTGGTTGGGCAGCGGATCGAGCGGATTCGATTTTATAACCCGTTCGTCTTGCGGTCGGTCGAGGTTCCGGCTAGCGAGATTGAGATGCGGATGGTTACTGGCGTTTCGCGGCTTGGAAAGCGGATCGTGCTTGAGCTTGAAGAAGAAAAGTTCATCGTGATCCACCTGATGATCGCAGGACGGTTTCAGTGGCTCATTCCCGATCCAGCTCAACGAAGACCACTTGGTAAGGTTGTTATAGCCTCTATTCGATTTGAGAATGGTCAACTGAACCTTGTTGAATTGAGCACTCGGAAACGAGCCTCAATCTTTTTGGTTAAAGGCAAGAACGGGCTGGACGAGCATCGGCGCGACGGGTTGAACGTTTTTGATATCAGCCTCGACGAATTTGCTCGTCGGATGC
>JAYVHY010000415.1:0-5879 GCA_043770615.1 Armatimonadota bacterium
GGGTAGTGGAAAATTGCGCCGAGTACTAGCGCGGCTCCGACACAAGCAAGGAGGTTGCCAATCGACCCTTCCCAGGTCTTGTTTGGTGAGATTGAGGGAGCAAGTTTGTGCTTTCCGAACGCTTTGCCAACGAAAATCGCGGCGGTGTCGCCGCACCAGATGGGGATTGCTGCGGTAAGAAGCAATGGCCAGAAAGACGGCGATTTAGTCGACGTTAACAAATACAACGCCGTGATGGTGCTACACAACCAAGCCGAGCCAGCGAAAACAGTCAACCACAACCACTTCTTCAATGTAGCGAGGATTATGAGTGGCACTGCTACTAAGGCAAAAACACAGTACATCAAAGGGTCAGTTTGTGACTTAGCGACAATATCGAAGAACAAGATGAATCCGGGAATCACAAATGGGAAGGGCATTTTAGTTAAAGTGCCGAATTCATAGCCGCTAATCGTTGCGATAACCACGATCATCACCTTCACCGCCCAGCCGGTCGGGTCGAAAAAAAGAGCCCCCACGACGACAAGCAGAAGCACGATTGCCGTAAGGACTCTTTCTTTCACGAATCTAGTTTAGCTCAAGCCAAAACAGCCAGAGATTCAGGTTGAAATTGTGGGTCGATGCCTCGCAGTGCCTAATTTACCGAATGATCGAGGTCGGTACTCAAGAGTTTCAAAGCAACTTGAGTTCGATTTTCGCAATTCAGTTTTCGCATGATGACGCTTATCAAATTCTTCACGCTTTGCTCGTGAATATCTGATACTTCAGCAATGGTTCGATTTGACATGCCTTTTGCCACGAGCTCGGCAACCTCAATTTCTCGACGAGTCAAGGAGTTCCCGGTTCGGTAGGATCTCTTGTTATTGCTTTCTAAATCCACAGGCGGTAACAGCGGCAAAAGGGCAGAAAGAGCTTCAAACAACTCAGAGCCAGAAGATGATCTTGAGATGACCAAGTCCGCTTTACGACTCGTATCTTGATCAACGATCAGCGCAAGCAAGAAATTGCCAACTGCTCTGGCTCCAAGGATGAACTGAATGTCTTCGGGAGCTAAAGTCTTGTAATCAATCAGGAGCACATTGGCACCTTCTACTTTTGACTGAATAAGGAACTCGGACGCTGAAATTTCCTTTGCCACAACGCTGATCGACCGCATTTGGTCAACGAGACTCGATAGAGCGTCGAGAAAAAGTCGTTCTTTTGAGAAGATAGCGATGCGCATCATAAAGGGAATCTATGATTTTCCTACTACCTTCGACCTAAAATGGTTCGAAGATTAAGGATTTATTTGGTCAAATATTAAGAGAAGATACAAAAAACACCCTGACCTTTGGAACGATCAGGGTGCAGTAACTGAGTTATGGGTTTACTTTGACTTTGATCGTTGTTACATATGGATCTTTCAAACCATAGGCATCAGAGACAGTTAGCGTAATTGTAAACTCGCCGTTTGGTCGCATTGACGAAGGGTTCCGTAGGTCGTTGCTAGCGGTTCTGAACCGATACTTGACATTTTGACCTTCGGCATCGGATTGAATGCCGTCTGCATCATCAAAATCCCATGAGTACTTGAGAACGCTACTTCCTCCGGTTCCACTTGCCGAGAATGTGACTGTATTGTTGATATTGATCAGCGCAGTTCGGAATGTTGGCTCGGCTCGAATAGGAGTTCGGTCATTGATTACGCGAATATCACCGAGATAGAAGGCGGTCGAAACGTCGCCGCTGAAGCTAATATTCTTGATGATTTTATTGGTCTTATCAAATCCTTTGATTGCTTGAAGCGGTACGCCTGCTTGTTTCCAACCTCGATTAATTGCAATGGTTGTTGTAGCTGGAACTAGTGCCTCGCTTTTCTTTCCATCGGTTGTACCGATAATAATCCTCATAGTCTTGAGCGTGGAAGTTGCTGCTGACGTGCCGCCGCCTTGTCCTGGCAAGCCGCCTTGTCCAGGCCGACCAGCACCTGGTCCACCGCCTTGTCCCGGCCGGCCTCCTCCTGGGGGTGATCCGCCTTGAGCAGACCCTTCGCCGCCAAATGGACTATTGTCTTGACCGGAATCTTGATCGGCTGACTCACCACCATCGCCTAGGCCTCCTTTGCCGCCAGCACCAGATGGTCCACCAGGCCCACCAGGTCCTACTCCGCCCCCACTTTTGACTGCTGAATCCAGCGACTTATAAGTAATTCTCAGAAGGTTTGCTTTATCGGGAAATGCTCCAGCAAGATCCACCGGCTTTTCCCAAACGAGAATTCCACCTTGGAACAAATTCTTGGTCGTAACTCGAATGGAAGATGTGCCTTCAAACGCATCTTCTTCGGTTTCGGAGCAGATGCCGCTGCCCCAGCTCTTGAGCGAGATGGACTGATCCTTCAACGAAACTCCCGGTCGGTAAAGGGTATTTGCCGCTTGGTGGGTGCCCGTCATGGACAACAGTGATGCTAACAAGATGGTATTCAATTCATTCTCCGTTTGTGGTTCTAGCCAGTAATTCTACTTACAGTTATAGTGATTGTAGCTTTAGACGCGGATTCGGTCAATAGATTTCGCCTTTCCACTGCTCTTTTCGACGCAAATTTTTACACCAGAGATACCGCCAGGTTCATTTGCTACTTCAAATTTTTCCGGCAATCCGGTCCTAAATCGTCGAAGAATGATGTTTCGATCCACTCCAAGGACGCTATTTGCTGGTCCGCACATACCAACATCGGTGATATACGCAGTTCCGCCTTCTAGTATTTGCTCGTCTGCCGTGGTTACGTGGGTGTGGGTTCCGACGACTGCAGTGGTTCGACCTTGGCAATGGAATCCCATGGCAATTTTTTCGCTTGTAGCCTCGCAATGAAAGTCCAGAAACCGGTGTCTCGTCTGCAAATCTCGGGTTATAACGTCGTAAGCTTCGAATGGATCGTCATAGATTGGGTCCATCATTACCCTCCCACACATGTTCATGATGGCGAGCTGAATCCCGTCTTTTTGAATTTGGATGATTCCTTTGCCTGACGCACTTGGAGAAATGTTGTAAGGGCGGACAATCGGCTTTCCAGAATTGAGATATGGCTCAATCTCTCGCTTGTTGTAGGCGTGATTTCCCAGGGTGATAGCGTCCGCACCATACGAATACAACTCTTCTGCAATTGCCGGGGTAATGCCAAGACCACCCGCACTGTTTTCGCCATTGATGATGACAAAGAGCGGAGTATGTTGGGCGATGAGACCGGGAAGATGATCCCTGACCGCGTTCCGCCCTGGTTTACCAACCACATCGCCAAGAAAAAGAATTGTGTATTCAGACACTCATGTAATTATGGCGTCCCTTGGAGCCCAGGCGTCCCGCCCGGATTAAATCCTATCATCAACACCTCACTTTTGCCCCATCACGAATCCCAGAAAAGTGACGCCTCGTATAAACTCCTTATGAGTCTCATCGCCACCCTCGCTTTATCAACCTTCATCATGAAACCCCACGTCATGATCCTCGGAACCTATCACATGGGAAACCCCGGTCTCGACCTTGCCAACGTCAAGGCCGATGACGTCTTGACGTCCAAACGCCAAGCCGAAATCGCCGAAGTCATTAAGGTTCTCAAAGGGTTCAAACCGACGAAGATCGCGGTTGAAGCTCCACTTAACGACCCTAGCACTCACCAAAAGTACCAAGACTATCGCGCCGGCAAGTTCGAATTGCGAAGGAACGAGATTGATCAGATCGGCTTTCGCCTTGCCAATGAAATGGGGCATACGAAAATTTATCCGGTTGATGTGAAGGGAGAATTCCCATTCGACAAAGTCATGGAATTTGCTGCAAAAACAGGAAAGCAAGCCGAAATTGACATGGCAATGAAGCAGATGCAAGGCGAAGTCGCGAAAATTGACAATTCACTTAAAAACGGAACAATCCTCGCCACCTTGCGGATGATGAATCGGAAATCAGAAGTAGAGGATGGACAAGGGCTCTATATGTCGCTCACCAAGTTCGCGACCCCCGACAACTATGCCGGACCGGACCTTCTCGCGGAGTGGTACAAGCGGAATATCAGAATTTCCGCGAATATTCATGCTCTGGTTGATTCACCGAGCGAGCGGATATTGGTGATCTTCGGTGCGGGCCACAACTATTGGCTACAACGAAACGTCCTCGATTCTCCAGACCTGATTTTGGATCGATTCTAAGTACAATTGCCCAAATGGCTCACAAGTCTCCATTCACCCAGGAAATCTATGATGCGTGGGACAAGCTTGTGCTCGATAATGGAGCAAAACTAAACTTCGCCGAACGATATCAAGGTTGGCAAGAGCTCCATGCCATATGTTTTCAAAACGGCAAGTGGATCGTCGGATTCGATGATGCGGGACTCGTGGCATTACTTGGCTACACCTTAGCGATGGAGAAAAAAGACTGGCAAAATGCGAGGCTGCTTGCCAATCAGTACCTCTCTCATCCTGAAGCGAATCGCTATCCAAATGATCCGCATTTATCGAACGCTCACGGGATCGAGATTGCCGCTGGAATCTTATGCGGAGACATTGCAATATCGACCGACAAGTGCCTTTGCCTTGTTGATGCGAAAGCCTTTGGAAGATGGTCAAAGACATTCTTGCTGACCAGCATCAGGCACCTGGCTAGCGTCTTATATGAGTTAAGTCCCAGTGCCGAACTTGATTCGAACCTCCGTACCTACGCCTTCGAACTCATAAAACGGTTTCCTGGCTTTAAAAAGCGAGCAAATGAAGTCTTGACAATGACAGGTAACCAGGAAATCATGGATTGGATTAACGGGATTTTGAACGAATACTGGGAGCGCATCAAAGTCGCTTGGACCAAACGTGTAAAACGCCTGCATCCTGAATTCGAAGGCTAGGCAGCTACTTAAGCTGGACGGTGTCCACATGCTCAGCCGTCCATTGCATATCAAAAGTCACACGATACGAGTAAATCACGCCTGCCGGAGGGAAAGCAAAGAGAGTTTTGTCGGCTGATTGGGGTTCGCCCGCAGCGCAGAGCACAATGCTTGGTTTGTACTTTTTGGCGTTAACCTTGAGCCAGTCCCGCGTGTCATCAACCGAAGTTCGAGAGATAGCAATCTGATTCGGATAATAGTCCTGATATTCTGGTCGGTCTTGCTCATTGACCAAAAGCAGTGAGCCCAAAGCAGAAAGAAAAAGCGCTTGCGGTTTCTCACCCATCATCGTATTGGAAAATCCGGCCGCATTAACCCGATCTTGCCGATAGACATAAAGGTTTGTCGTGTTGATTCCTGAGGATGCGGATTGTAAACCAGTCATGCGAACCTTTTTCCCGTCTTGAATGATGTCACTGGAAATAATCTTGCCGGGAGAAAAGGTCTTGCCTAACGCAAAAACAATCGGATCAATCGTTTTCGGAGTTGGTTTAGCAATGTTCCCGCCATCGATGAACAAATAAGATTGCTTCTTTTCATCGAACCGGCGCACGAACTCCTGAATCTTTGCCCTTATTTTGTCGGACGGCTCTGCATCAAGATAGCTAAGATCAACAATCGGATGCTCATTCCCGGCGACCAAAATCATCGTGAAGGACGGTTTTGGCGCCAGCACTGAGGTTGCGAAAACAATTGGCAAGATCATGAACCGATTATAGGTCAATTGACGAAAGGAGTCAAACGAAATCCGGGTGGCACTGATACACGAAGCGAAGAATGAGCGGAGTTTATCAGTGATGACCTCTATCGCAAGGGCACCGATACTTCCGTGTAATCGAGTAAGAACCCATATTTCCATAAATATGGTAAAATTGATTTATGAAGACAACGGTGGAGCTCCCAGATGACCTCATGAAGGCGATAAAGCTTCGAGCTCTCGAAGAAGGAAAGAAGCTGAACGAGATCATGCGAGATC
>JAYVHY010000416.1:0-2683 GCA_043770615.1 Armatimonadota bacterium
TCTTGAGCATCCGCAAGCCCTTGTCGGCAATTGGCAAGAAGCAAAAGGTAAGCAAACCGTCCAACTTAATGCCGATGGAACTGGCGAAATTATTTCGAAAATTACAATTGGGGCAGACGTTACTCGGGGTGCATCTCAAGGATTTGACAAGAAGCTAGCCATGAAGTGGGGAGTCAAAGAAGAGTCATTTTATTTCACTGAAATGAAGAACTCGCCGCCCCTTTCGTATGATTTAAAAATCGTCGAAGGAAAGTTCCTGCTATCCAACAATGGTTCCAAGTTAACCTACAGCCGACTGGGCGAAAAACAGACCAAGTAAGAGGACTCTGGACTTTTCCAGAATCCTCTTACTCTATTTTAAGGAATCAGCTACGTTAGTAGATTCCCAAGGGAATGCAGGATTACCAAAGTGCCCGTTCTTTGCTGTGGGTAAGTAGCTCGTGCTAAGAAGACTTAACTCCTTAATAATGCCCCCAGGGGACAGATCAAAGTTACTCTTAACGCGAGCTACTATCAAGTCTGGATCAATAGTCTCTGTTCCGAATGTCTCCACGTTTACTGCAACTGGCTGGGCAACCCCAATCGCGTAGGCGAGCTGAACGACACACCTTCCTGCCAATCCAGCAGTAACGATGTTTTTTGCGAGATACCTCGCCACGTATGCGGCAGATCGGTCAACCTTGGTTGGATCCTTCCCGCTAAATGCTCCACCACCGTGAGGGGCCATTCCGCCGTACGTATCGACAATTATTTTTCTCCCCGTCAGGCCAGTATCACCTGCCGGACCGCCCGTTACAAATCGTCCAGTTGGGTTAATGTGGTAGGTGATGTCGGAATTCCGAAATTCGGCATATTCAGCCAGCACTGGCTCGATGATGTGTTCCATCACTCGACTTCGAATTTCTTCTTGTGGAATTTGCTTGCCATCCGAGCCAAAGTCATCGTGCTGATGGGAAACCACCACTGTATCGATCGTTTTAGGCACTCCGTTATTGTCGTAAATAACAGAAACCTGGCTCTTTGCATCTGGACGCAAGCCAATATTGGGAATCGAGTTTCTGGCCTCGACTGCTTTCTTCATGATTGCATGAGCAATGGCAATTGGCAATGGCATCAAGTTTTTGGTTTCGTTGGTGGCATAACCAAACATCATGCCTTGGTCGCCTGCCCCACCAGAGTCAACTCCCATCGCAATATCGTTGGATTGACCTTGGATAGCGACTAAAACTCCGCAACTATCACCGTCAAAGCCGACAGCGGTGTTTGTGTAGCCTATCGACTTAATTGTTTCTCGGACAACATCCTGTACGTTCACGTATGCGTTGGTTGTGACTTCTCCCGAAACCACGGCAACGCCATGAGCGAGCATGGTTTCGACGGCAACTCGAGACCGGGGGTCTTGCTTCAGAAATTCGTCCAGAAGCGCGTCCGAGATTTGGTCAGCCACTTTGTCCGGGTGCCCTATGCTGACGCTCTCGGAAGTATAAATTTTCATCGTTTCAACCTAAAATGGTACCAGATTCTGACCTGCCTTCGAAGAGATAGGACGGGATGCCGACTGCGAAGTCCTCCTTGCCTTCGAAATGGACAAACAAGGTCGTTCCTGCACTACAATGGAAGGATGCGTTGCTTTCTTGGCCTATCGATTTTGTTTGTGGGAGCGTCACTTGCCCATGCTGATCTCCTCTCCTATCATTTCGACACCACCAACGAGGGATGGCGGCGCGGTGATCTCAACATTTCAACGTTGACCATGAATGATGTTGGCGCGGCGACCTGGAACTCCGGGGGCTATATTGATGCACCAGATTTTGCCAGTTGGTCCTTTCATCTAAGTCCAGTTATTGCATCAAACATGTCTTCGGCATCGCGAATTGAGTTCGATTATTCTTCGAGGGCATCCGATGGCCCCTATCCTTTCGTTATTTTCTCATCAGGTGTTGGCGCGATCTACCAAACAACCACCGTTCCTGGCGACGATCAATTCCATCACTATAGTTACTCGTTTACACCTGGAACATGGCAGTTTAGCGATGGAGTGAACTTCCGTATAGCGACCGTGAATGATATCTTGTTTACGATGACCAACCTGCAGAGGTTTGGAGTTAATGCGGATCAACAATCCGGACCGGAATACACCAGGCTCGACAATGTGATATTGGTTCCGGAACCGATGACGGTCTTAGCTTTGACTATCGGATTGGTAGGGTTAGCTCGCCGAAAACGAGCTAAAAAATCTTGATGTCCTGAAGCAGAATTAGACTGGCTTCCACTGATACAATGTCTCAGCGGTCTTTTCTTTCTTGTCCATGCCATCGGATTCTCGAATAACTGCGCAACCGCGCTTTTCAAGAAATGCCTTTGATTTGTCGTTTTTTGTGTAAACCCAAACATCGAATCCGCTTGGGAGTGCTTTCTTTACTCGATCAAGCATGGTCGTTCCATAGCCTTTGCCTTGATGCTCTGGGTGCACATACAAGTGGTCGAGCTTGTCGTTGAGTCGAGATGAGAATCCGACGATTTCTCCGTCAAATTCAGCAATTTCTACTTCAGAAATGGGGATCAGTGTGCTCTTCATCCATTTTGCAATGGTGTCATTGGAGTCAACTGATGGCAACCAAGGCATAGATTCTGATCGTGCCGCAACGAATACTTCGACGAGTGCGGACGAGTCTCGCATGGT
>JAYVHY010000417.1:0-5858 GCA_043770615.1 Armatimonadota bacterium
ACGATTCGGATTATTTCTCTAATTTCGCCTTTTTTCTTCGCCATGGGACAAACCTCAACACGGTGCTACGCACCCGGCAGAACATATATTATGGGCAAACGGCGAATCGTTTTGCAACTGCTGATCGTCTAGTTTCGCCTTCAATTGCACTGGTTTGGACACTTTATGCAGAAATTTGAATCTGTTTTGACAAATTTACCTTTTCTTGAGAACGATATTGAAATTCTGCCCTTGTTAGACAAAGTTCAATAACATCAACCCCAAGCCTGCGGCGAACGTGGGATTTCGAAACTCGATTGTATGACTTCTCGTACGTTTCATGCCACTCGGAGTGATCGAGATGATTCAAGTTAACATACTGTATTCGATACTTTTCACGAAGGATTTGTTCGGCATCTGAGTACCAAAGCGGCTCCAATCCAGAATAGAAGACCTTAGTCAATCCGTTGGATAGGTCCAACTTTGCGTGAAGGGTACCAAGGGTGCTTGGCGGCAACAAGAATTGACCAAACCCCCAGGAGCTGAGGTGAGCTAAGAAAAGCTTTAGCCAATAGCGGATGTAAATTCGAAAACTGATCAACTTGCTACATTCCAAGAATTGAGCCCACTTTTCGATACTCTGCCTTTGCACTTTGGAGAACTTGGTTTGCCTTCACGATCGTTTCTTGCGTTCGCTTTGCGTCTTCAGAAATCGTGGTAACTGCATTTCGTCCCGACTGAATCCAGCCCGAGACCATCTTCTTGTCGATCTTTCGGGGGTCTAAGTTCTTGGCTGCTCCATTGAATTTCTTCTCTAGGCTTGTTTTCCAGAGCTTGCTTGCACCTTGTTGCATTCCCTTGGTTTGATTTTGGGCTATCGCCAGTTTCTGTTTCAATGCTGCCTTGGCAGTCGGCGGAGCAAACCAGATTCCAATTCCAGCTCCCACGCAAAGGATGGCAGTTGTTTTGACGATATTTTTGAGGATGCGGAAAACCATAGCCTGTGATCTACTTGTTGGCAGGTTTTCAGAAATCTAGAGTGGTTTGTGAGGTTTTTTTATGTAGGGCTCAAAGTTCAGGGCTCAAGGCTCAAGGCTCAGGGTTCAAAGTTCAAGGCTCATGGGTCAGGGCTCTGGGATTGGGGATCGGGGCTGTAATGGACAGGGGCTCAGGCTTGACAACGTCCTGCCAAATGTTCCTTGAGCCCCGTGCCGATATTCTTGAATCAGTACTTCTTCAGCGAATAGCCCTTTCGATACTTTCTCTCGTACGATAGATTGCCCTTTCCGCCATTCCCAACGATATCATGCTTCTTCTTATCAAAGAGAACCGTTTGTCCCGAGTACAAAGCCATATTGGACATATGGCAAACCATGGTGGTCTGACCAACCGAGTGAAGGTCTGCTCTCGGAGCCTGTCGACTCTTCACGCAGTCGAGGAAGTTGCGCCAGTGATTGCTATCTTGAGGATCAGCTGACTCTTTCGGAAGCTCTTTGCCTCCGGCATCGAGAATTGTCCATCCACCTCGCCAAACACGAAGCGTTCTACCGTCAGCAGAAACAAATTCTGCACCATTGCCATCCTTGCCTGGATGATCTCTTACGAGAGACCAAGTCATCATGATTTCGGAATCGGGGAAGCTCATGATCGATTCAACGCTGTCTGCGGTATCTCGGTCATCATCCTTAATTCCCCATGCTCCACCAACCGACATGATTTTGTTTGGCATCATCAGATCGAGATCTTTGCTGATTCCAAGAAGAGCAATGTCCATCATGTGAACTCCCCAGTCGGTGGTGATTCCACCGCCAGTATTGCGGACCCATCGCCAATTGTAGTGAGTCTTGTTTTGTTGATAAGGCTTCATTTCTGCCGGCCCGCACCACATGTCGTAGTCTAAAGTCGACGGAACGTCTTTCGGCTGTTCCTTACCAATTCGAGTTCCATCCCAGGCCCAAGCGCGAATGTGGGTGATTCGACCAAGCTTGCCGGCTCGAATGTACTCAATTGCATCGTGGAATTCCTTGGTGCTTCGTTGCCACGTTCCGACTTGAACAACTCGCTTGTGATACTCCTTGCAGTTCATCATGGAACGCGCTTCGACAAAGTTGTGGCTAATTGGTTTTTCGCAATAGATGTCCTTTCCGGCTTCGCATGCGTGGATCAGGTTCAGAGCATGCCAGTGGTCAGGAGAACCAATAATGACGGCGTCAATATCCTTTCGTTCCAACATCTTTCGGTAGTCGGTGAAGACTTCAGGCTTCTTGCCATAAACTTCTTCAATCTTCTTGATATCGTTCGGCATGCGAGCCGTATCGACATCGCAGATTGCCGCGAATTCAACATCGTCAAATTGCATGAGGTTCCGCATGTTGGCCGCACCCATGCCATTACAACCAATGAGTCCCATGACGATCTTATCATTGGGAGAATGATTTTTTCGTTTCCGAGCACTTGGGTCGGCGACCGCATTTGTGTTTGGGTCAAAGGCAAGATTAGCCAGTGACGAAGCTCCAAACCCTAGGCTGGCTGCCGATACGGCAGATGATTGAAGAAATTTCCTTCGCGATAAATTATTGTTTGAATCCATGGGACAACCCTGACATCAGCATGTTACACCTTCCGTCCCGCCCGGGACAATCTCAGGCGGAATTTCATTTAGACATCGCAACAATCTTGCGCCAATTTAGTACTTCTTAAGCGAATATCCCTTTCGATATTTCCGCGAATAAGCAAGGTTCCCCTTGCCATCATTGCCAACAATGTTCATTTTCTTCTTGTCAAATCTCACGGTCTTTCCTGAATCTAGCGCCATATTCGACATATGACAGACTAAAGTCGTTTGACCGACTGAATGAAGGTCGGATCGTGGTGCCTGCCGACTCTTTACACAGTCTATGAAGTTTCGCCAGTGGTTAGAGTCCTGAGGATCAGCAGATTCTTTGGGTAGTTCTTTTCCATCGGGATCAAGAATGATCCACCCACCTCGCCAGACTCGGAGGGTACGACCATCGGCAGAAACGAATTCCGTGGCATGGTCCTCTTTTCCTGGATGATCACGAAGAACAGACCACGTTAAGACGAATTCCTCCTCGGGGAAGTGCATGATCGATTCAATGCTGTCAAAGGCGTCTCGATCATCATCCTTCATCGACCATAGCCCGCCATAAGTTGAAACACTTGAAGGCATGACGAGATCCAATCCTTTGCTCATCCCGAGTAAGGCAATGTCAATCATATGAACACCCCAGTCAGTTGTCAATCCTCCGCCGGTGTTGCGGACCCAGCGCCAATTGAAGTGAACTTTGTTGGATTGATAAGGCTTTAGTTCGGCGGGACCGGTCCACATATCGTAATCAAGTCCAGCAGGAGGATCAGTGACTTTGCCTCTACCAATTCGGTTTCCTTCGGAAATCCAAGCTCGGCAGTGGGTGATTTTGCCTAATTTGCCAGCCCGGATGTACTCAATTGCGTCATGAAATTCTTTTGTGCTTCGTTGCCAAGTTCCAACTTGAACCACTCTTTTGAAGTGTTCTTTCGCTGACATCATCGCCTGGGCTTCGACAAAGTTATGACTAATTGGCTTTTCGCAGTAGATGTCCTTTCCGGCCTCACAGGCATGAATCAGGTTTAAGGCGTGCCAGTGATCGGGTGACCCGACGATAATGGCATCAATGTCCTTTCGTTCCAGCATTTTTCGATAATCGCTAAAGACCTCAGGCTTCTTGCCGTAGACCTCTTCGATTTTCTTGATGTCTCCCGGCATTCGAGATGTGTCTACATCGCAAACCGCGGCAAACTCAACGTCATCGAACTCCATCAGGTTGCGCATATTTGCGGCTCCCATCCCTCCGCAACCAATCAGCCCCATTACGATCTTGTCGTTCGGTGAGTGATTCTTCCTTTTACGAGTACTAGGGTCGGATATTAGGTTCGTATTTGGATCAAAAGCGAGGTTTGCGAGCGATGATGCGCCAAATCCTAAACTTGCAGCGGTAACGGCAGAAGACTGAAGAAATTTCCTTCGTGATAAATTGTTGTTTGAACCCATGAGTCGCCCTTGTGCTCCGCATGTTACACCTTCTGAAATAGTTGTTTCAATGTTGGGAGGCAATTCTTGAAATAGATCGTATAAGATGGTTTGAAGGAACATATGAGCGACCCAGTTGTAGTTGAAGAAAAGAAGGACATGAAAGAGGAAAAATATCCTCTGACGACCGACAAAGCACCCATCGTGACTCGACATAAGTTGGGTGATCTCAAGTACACGGCAACAACGGGAATGATGCCGATCAACAACGAAATCGGAGAAGTTGAAGGCGGGATGTTCTACATGGCATATACCAAGGAAGGGGTGAAAGACCCAGCTAGCCGCTCAATCATGTTTAGTTTTAATGGTGGTCCAGGAAGTTCCTCGGTGTGGCTACACCTCGGTATTATTGGGCCAAAACGGGTGGTGATGGAGGCGGACGGAGGGATGCCTCAGCCTCCCTTTAAGCTTGTCGATAACGAATATTCGTGGCTTGAGGACACGGACTTGGTGTTCATCGACCCGATTGGAACCGGATATAGCCGTCCGGCCAAGAAAGACGGCGGCAAAAAGTTCTGGAGCCTTGAAGGGGATATTGAGTCTGTTGGTGAATTCATTCGCCTCTATCTGACCCGCAATAATCGTTGGTCCTCACCAGTTCATTTGGTCGGCGAAAGCTACGGCACGACCCGCGCTGCGGGTTTGTCAGGACACCTGATCGAAAAAGGAATTGCGTTTAATAGCATTGTCCTCGTCTCTTCAATCCTCAATTTCCAAACGGCTCGATTTAACAAAGGCAATGATTTGCCCTATCAGGTCTTCTTGCCGACCTATACGGCGACCGCCTGGTTTCATAAGAAAACGAAGTACAAGACTCTTGAATCTGCTTTGAAAGCCAGCGAAGAGTTTGCCTCAAACGAGTACGTCTTGGCACTCGAAAAAGGGTCGTCTTTAGTTGGTGATCAGCGGAAGTCGGTTCGATCTAAACTTTCTGGTTTGACTGGACTTAGTGAAGACTACTTAGAATCAACTGACTTGAGGGTGAACATCCATCGGTTCTGTAAGGAGTTGTTGCGAGACGAAAAGCGGACGGTTGGACGCCTGGATAGCCGGTTTAAAGGTATTGATGAGTCGGCTTCGACCGAAAATCCGGAGCATGATCCAGCAATGACGGCGATAATGGCGCCTTACACGGCGATGATCAATGACTATATTCGTCGAGAGCTTGGGTATGAGACTGACCAGCCTTATTACGTGTTTAATCCGGGTGAGCTTTGGAAGAATTGGTCCTACGGCGATGCAGGAGCGGGTCATCCTGATACTTCAGAGGCTTTGAGATCTGCAATGTCTAAGAACCCGTACATGAAGGTGTTCATTGCTTCTGGCTACTACGACATGGCGACTCCGTACTTTGCGACCGAATACACCGTGAATCACTTGGCCTTGGATCCATCGCTGCGGGCGAATATTCATACCGAGTATTACGAAGCGGGGCACATGATGTATATCGACGAGGGGTGCATGAAGAAGCTTCACGCGGACATCAAGAAGTTCTATAAGTAGGTGAACCATGCATGTAAAGACGAATTCGTCGAGAATGACGTTAGCTGCATTAATGTGCGGTCCGGTTATGTTAATTGGCGTTGCGTTCGAAGCATTTGCTCGGTATGAAAAGTGGACTCATGTCGAGCTTAGTCTTTCGGGTTCAGTCCGCGATTTTCGGTTTAGGATAGATCGTTGGCCAAAAAACCGCGAAGAATTGCGACAGTTCTCACGAAAGGAATTCATCGAAGACTTAGACTCCTTGTCGCAAAAGTACTCCCTTGAAATTGGGCTTAAAAATTCGTCC
>JAYVHY010000418.1:0-5852 GCA_043770615.1 Armatimonadota bacterium
TGTGGCATCAAAATATTCCTTGCCGGCTCCATTGAGCGATGGTCCACCGGTGGCGTGATCGGAGGTGATGATGACGAGGGTGTTTTTGTCTTTTTCGGCGAAATCGATGGCAACTTTGACCGCGTCTTCAAAGGCTATCTGATCGAAAATATGCCCGGCAAGGTCATTGGCATGACCGGCATGGTCAACCTTTCCACCTTCGATCTGAAGCAAGAAGCCGTTTTTTGCACCTTTGAGGTTTTCGATGGCGACATGAGCCATTTCGGCAAGACTTGGCACGGTTCGAGTGAGTTCTGGGTCGTTGTCACGGTCGATTGAAAATGGAACGTGGCTGTCGGAGAAGATCCCGAGGATCTTATCTGCTTTCAGATTGAGGACGCTATTTCGATCCTTGACGACTTTGAATCCTTTCTTTTCAAATTCTCCGTAGAGGTCTTTTTTGTCCTTTCGTTTACTTGCGTTGAAGTGCTTATCGCCACCTCCCATGAGGACGCTGACCCCGCTGGTTAGGTGCTGCTCGGCAATCAAGGCTTCTAGGTCGCGATCAATGATGTTGATTGAAAAACCCGATGGGGTTGCGTGGGTCATCGTGGTGGTCGTGACCAAACCGACTTTGACTCCAGCTTCGATCATTAAGCTCGAAAGAGTTCTCAGCGACGCGCTATCGGGAAACATGTTGATCATTCCGTTCCAAATTCGGCGTCCACTGCCCCAGGCGGATGCTGCGGCGGCCGAGTCGGTTACGACAGAGCTGAGGGACCGGGTTTCTTGGAGGCCGGTGAAGACATCAGGACGATCCATGAGTCCCGCCCAATACGACGATTCTTTGCCAAGAACGAGCTTTTGATATTCGTCGCAAATGGAAACGGTTTGCAGCGCCATTCCGTCGGCGACACAAAAGATGATGTTTTTGGGTCGCTTCCCGCGCCATTGACCTGCGGCATAGACTCCGGAGAGCGGGATTGCGGTGGCAGCTATGCCAGCGGCGCCCATGGACAAAAGAGATCGTCGGGAGAAGTTCATAGGATTAGTTTAGCGTTCCGAGTGTTAAGAAAGTGTTAGCCATACCGCAAACGGGATGTCGCTTCCTTTCATTTGCGGTTTGCTGGTTGACCTCAGGCTTTTGCTTTGGCGGTCGTAACGACCGGGTCGCTTGGATATCTGTGATAGGAGATTGACCCAAGGCATCGCTCCTCGGACTTTTTCATTTAATGCAATCCAGGGGTCTCCGCTCGTTCCTCGCTTCGACGCCCTGGCTACCTTTTGTGACCCCTCCGGGTCAGTACAAAGAAATCCTGGGATTCACTTTCAGATTTACATCATGAAGGAAATGATAGTTCGTCTAATTACCACCGATTGGCCACGTTTGCTTTGGTTTAGAATCGGGAGGCGGGAAATATGTTATTCGATTATCTTGAGAAGAGCGATTGGGACGGATACCGAATATCGAAGTTGCCTCATCTAAGTTTTCACATTGAATATAACCCTCGCTTTCAATTACTCCCATTGCATGGGCTAAACCGCACTCAAAGCAAAGGTGAAGGACGAGTGATTCTGAATCTTTTCTTCCAATTACATAGTGATGAGGGCGAAAAATACAGCCGGAAGCAGCTTGAGTTTCGAACAAGCACGATTCGACAAAATTGACGGCACGGTTGAGACTTTCACCCTCGATGTCCTGAATCATCCAGTTCGAGTCTTTGGCACGTTCGTTCATGAATGCACGATAGTCAGCGGGACTTTCCTCAAAAACGAAGGATTCTCCGTCGATCGCAAGTGTTTGGACTTGATCAGCCTCGCGGAGCCAATTTAGGACTTCCTTCCATGCTGGACCAATCGTTCTTGACATCAGGCTAGTCGGTTCCTCTAGCTCTGCATCTAGGGTCGAGTGATCGTAGCGACGAATTCATAATGTTTTTCAGCGTTTTGAATGTTGAAGGAGTGGGAAGTTTGCCTTTTAGGTACCACCGATTGGCCATGACTGTTTTGGTTTTTGCTCGGGTGGTGGGAAATGGATTTTTCGATACTCCATGGGAGAGACATCGACACCGATACCGAATAACGAAGGTATTTCTTCGCCTTTGTTTTCGCGATCAATAAAACCGCTTCGCTCAATCGCTCCCTTTGTCCGAACTAATCCGCATTCAAAGCATAGTTGAACAATGAGCGAATCCGAACCCTTTCTGCCAATGAAATAATGGTGAGGACGAAAAGCACACAAGGAAAGACCATCTGTTTCATAAAACCAGGATTCAACCACATCGATAATGTGTTTTTTCCTTTCACCTTCAACGTCGTGAATGACCCACTTTGAATCTTTGGCATTTTCGTCCATGAATGCGCGAAAGTTCTCAGGGATTTCCTCAAACACGAAGGAATCACCGTTGATCGCAAGTGTTTCGACCTGATCAGCTTCTCTGAGCCATTTCATGACTTTCTTCCAGGCTGGATATGAGCGGCTCGCCATCTGGTCTAGTCTGTGCCTCTGGCTTTACAACGCAACTTATGCATATCAACCGAATTGAACTCAGGTCTTGGTTTTCTTGCCGCCCGGTCAGGAAGGGTAGGGAAAGGTTTTGACGGCAAGGTTTGGTACCAGTAGGCAACGCTCGAAAGATCGAGGGCAAGGCAGTTGGCGTGTCCGTGCTCGATGCTTGCCCGCAATGACTTCTTAAATCGGATGGGGTCTTCGAAGTGGAATCGGTAGACGTGGGTTCGTCCTATCCAGCCGTATCGGGCGGAGTCGTTTCCTTTGCCGGGAGCGCGTGCGGTTCCGAAATAGGGGTGCATATAGACTTCGTCAGGGCACCAGCTTTGGTTGAAGTAGTCTTCCGTTCCGGTGCCGTGAGCGGAACCGGGCCATGATTCGCCATCGACCATGAACATGTCGTCCCCTTCGCCATACCAAATCGGGGTGTCGGATTGGATGTAGTAGTTGACGCCGATGAAGTGCCCTCGACCTTCCATCTCGCAGAAGAGATAGTTGTTCTTGTCCGACTGATTTTTCTGAAACGGGCCAAAGACTTCCCACTCATTTTCCTTTCCGGTACCGTCTTCGGGCGAGGTGATTTCTTGGTTGTACCAAGCGTGAAAGCATGCGGTGTCGGCGGGAATGGACTCGTGCTTTTCGTAGTCCACGTAATAGTAAAAGTGCTTCACTTCGACTTCGGAGTCGTTATGCAATGTGATTCGCGCGTTCTTGTGGAACGGCATGGGAAAGTAGCTGACCAGGGATCGTCCTTCGACAGGGGTAGCGGCGAGGGGGAGGGTTTGGTAGACGTAACGAGTTGCCCAGCCCTGCCCGAAGAAGTCACCAATCGGGGCTTCGACGCTGGGATGTTCTTGCCCGTCCCAGACCATGCGAAGGATGAGATTTCGGCGGCTGTCGTCGTCGTCGTGGTGGAAAGTGCACCAGATGTGGGTGACGATTCCGGGGTGGTCCATCTCGGCAAGGGTAACGGTTCCACCGGCGGGGATTTGGATGTAGTCTGCGTTTCCGCCGCTGCGATCGTAACTAGAAATTCGGTGCGTCGTTGCATCGACGAGCTTAGCGATGTTTGCCAAAGGACCTTGACTCATTTGACCGGTATGTTATCCCAGAGATCAGGGGTCGGAGATCAGAGATCAGGACTTTTTTGACATCTTTGGTCACGGTTGGACATGTATTACCGACGGGGCGGCAGGGGTCGCTCGTACAATCTGGGCACGCTGAGTGTCGGCCTCATAATACGTTCTGGTTGCCCAGATGGAGCGACCGCGGACAGGACGGTTTCGATTTCTCGACCCAGGCCTTCGTCCCTCATTGCCTGAGAGCAATGAAGAACTGCGACCTGGGCTAAGGGTGGGGCCGCACCTTTGGCGCTGGCCATAGATAATCCCCGCAAATTAGTTGACTAGAATGTTTACCGGAGGTCTTTGGGATACTCCACACGTATGCTACCGCTCGAAGGTCGGGGCATCGCGTATTTGACTCCATTAGGTGTTTCATTTCATGACCCGGAGGGTCACAGATGGTTGCCAGGGTGTCAGTACGAGGCACGAGTGCTGACCCCTGGAAAAGTCAGAAATTGTCAAAGTCCGAGGAGCGCAAGTTCTGGAAAGCTTTGTGCTAGTGAAACTGAGCGACCCGGCGATTATCGCCGTAATGACCTTAAGGCGAGAGAACCTTCAATTCGTAAACACCAAAGTTCTCGGTTTCTTCAATAGGAATTAACCTGTGGTTGGATGCTAGACTAGCCAGTCGAGACTTTCGCGTAAACAGCCACTGAGCCAATACAGGTGGGTAGGATTCGCCGGGCTTGAGTTTATAGGATCTCTTAATCTGAATATCCGTTGCATGTATTCCAACGTCAAAAACAAGATGCTCATCATCCGTTTCAACAACCTCTTTGTCCAAATACATAAGTAGAGACGGCAGACTTGTTTCTTGGAGTTTCGTCGTTCCGGTGTTCATCTCTTTTTCACGCCGACTTAGTTGATAGAGGACTTGAATTTCTGGATGCTTGCGAACCAAGTAATGGGCTTCTTGCTGTCCAGATGCCTTATACCAAATTCGCAGCAGTGGATCAAGCACGGCAAGGGAGAGGATCAAGGAGATTGACATGACTCCCACTGCCGTCCACTTTAGCCGTGGTTTGGAGTCGATTCGTTTTGCTGCTAGCATTGCCATTGGAGCAATCATTGGCAGGATGTAGTGAGGCAGTTTGGCGCTGCTGATGGTGAAAAAGATGAAAATGGTCGCCGCCCAGATGAATAGGAATTTTGAGAACGAGTCATCGATGTTCTCTTTGGTAAATGCTCGCCATTCTGCCCAGCCCCACGGGCAGATTCCGATGATCACGAACGGGATGTAAAAGGGCAGTCCGGCAAGTCCGAGAGAGTGTGCTTTGTCCCCGCCGAGAAATCGCCCAATGTTTTGTTTTATCAGGAATTCATCGACAAATGTTTGACCGTTTGCCATGTAACAAGGCACATACCAAGCGGCAATCACGGCGAACAGAACAGCGGTTCCCGCCAGCCAAAATCCTTTGATTTGTTCCCGCAAGATTGGATCTCGCCAGAGGGCAATGCCAGCAACAATGACGAACAGAATAATCGCGACTGGGCCCTTCGCTAGAACGCCCACACCGAGGCAAAATGCGGTCAAGATGCGCCACCGGCGATCACCAACCAATGATTCATAGAAGCTGAGGAATGCGGTGGTTAGCGCGAGGTTAAGGGGTGCATCGGTCATCATTAGCCGACCAAGTGCCAAAACTAAAATGCTTGATCCAAGGCAAAATATCGTTAAAGATTGAGCTGATGCGCCGTACCGACGCCGCATAAAAAAGCCGCAGACGACGAACAAGGCAATAGTTGAGAGTACGGATGGAAGACGTGGACCGAAATCGGGTCCCAACAGCATCATACAGGGCTTTGCCAGCCAATAAAGCAGGATTGGTTTTTCGAACCATGGATTGCCGTTGAAAAAGGGAGTCACCCACTCGCCTCGGCGGTTCATCTCGGCGACGACAGCGCCGTAAAAGCCTTCGTCAACGTCGAACAAGCCGGTCATCCACCATCCAAACAAGGGGAGGCACGCAAAAAGAAGCGCGAGCCCCAGCGGTATTGCTTTTGTCTCGCGATTCATGTTGGATAGTCTACCGGTGTCGTTGGCAAGGTCTGGAGTTGGGAAAATCATCCCTTCCGTCTCGATCGCCATAATTTTCTGGTTTTTTGAAAGGTCGCATGGCGATCGCGCCACCTTCCCATTCTGAAACTGTCGCATGGGTGAAACAGGGCAAGATTTCTTTAGCATCGGGAAACGATTTTCGCCTTGGATTCATTCCGTACTCCTGAACGGGGAGCGAAAA
>JAYVHY010000419.1:0-13783 GCA_043770615.1 Armatimonadota bacterium
TGCAACAGAAACGGCTACCAGCAACTGCTTGACGAGGTCGAGCAGCAATTTCAGGACCGAATTACCCCGTTCTACTTAATAAGCTCTGAAGGGTTGTTAAGCAAGGTTGTATGACCATCTGATTGTCCAGATTCTCTTCTTAGAAGGAATCTGGACTATTTTTATTTAATGCCTGTTCCAACTATTGGGCTCAAAGTTGCGTGAAACTGAGGATAGCGCGTAAACTCCTCCCAATGGAGTCAAAATCGATCCTATCAACTCAAATCGATACCGAAGGAGAATTTTATTCTCGGACCATTCTTTCTGAGTGCACTCATGTGATCTCGCTTGATCTAGGCTCAGACTCAATGGCAGCGTACTGTATCGCCATGAATGGCTCCGGCGAATTTCCAATTCCACTCCAAGAACATGCTATCTCGATGCTCAAAGGGAAGGCTCCAGAATTCTTGCTTGACAAACCCAATGATCGTTTCCCATCAACAAGGCTTAACAACCGATTCGAGCTGAAGCAAACCATAAATTCGGCCTTAGTACAAGATTTAGGGAGTCAAAGGCCGGACAGATTCACGCTAAGTCCTGAGCATGCACGACTGATGTTCTGTAATCCGGCCGAGGCAGCTTCAAACCAAGGAAAGACAGCCTTCATATTCTTTCATGACAAGGATCATGTCATCCAACATCACCGAGTAATTCCAAATGCAAAACTTGCTTGGCAATCAATGAGTGCATTTTTCCCAGCAATTTCTGCAACCGAAGACAAGGATCAAATGCTACACATCTCACCTTTGGAGATGATTAGTCAACTTACTTGTCAAATTGTTAACAACTTTGCCCTAGGCTGTTCTCCACTTAAGCATATAGACCGAGCAAAGGTACTCCTAGTTCTCACAACTCCAAATATATACAGTCCTTCACACAGGTTTGCCCTTCAAAATCGCATAGAAGAGCTACTAAATGCGAAACTTCGCACACACGAAGGAAGCTTTCTTTGCAACTCGAATAGCACCAACAGTTCTGATCAAGGTAACTCTCACTTAGTGCGTGCAGTTCTAGCTGTGAGCGAATCTGATGCTGTTATCGCCTATGAACGAGAACAGGATTTCAAGCATGAACTTTTTAAAGAATTAGAGCTAATTCTCAATATTGATGTTGGGCGTGGTACTACAGATGCTAGTTTAATTCAGCTCAGACGGGGCCTAAAGGAGTCCCAAATACTTATTGCAAAAACTGGCAAACTTTCAGGAGGTAATGAACTCAGTTACATTTTTGCATTCTACTTTCAATCAGTTATTGATCTTTGTTTTCAGTACGGTTTTGGGCTAAAGTACACACCAACCCTGGATAAGGCTCCTTTTTCGTTCATGGAACAATTCGATGTAACAATAGCATTTAATGGTCGTGAAGAAGAAATTGGGCTCCTAAGAGCAATGTTTGAAGAATTCATTGAATTCGTCAAGAGAAATACGGCTGAAGACGGTAAGCTTAATCTGCATAATTCTGTTGAAGTAAGTAATTTGTTGGGACGATCGAGTAATAGTAATGGCTTCTTTGGCAATCTCCTTGATGGAATTGTATATGCCGGCAAAGTATGGCAGGCAAGCCTCGATTCCGGTAATCCTTACCACGATATCTCAATTGATGATTGGATTAACTTTAAAATACTCCTGAAAAAATGCTTATTGCTTGAAGACCCACCTGGCATGTCAACTTTAACCTCACCTTCGGCTTCAAGCAAGGACAAACTTAAGCAGAAATCAAACAATCTAAATGCAAACGTTAAGGGTATCGCGATAAAACTAGGATTCAGTCAAACATCCAATACTGCTACGGATGTAATTAATCCCGTCCTTAGGCTCAGGATCGTAGAGCATTACAAGATTTTCAATATTCAACGTAAAGCATATGTACAAAACAATTCCGATGAAATTTTGCTCGAGATTGCTCATCAAGCAGCATGCGGTGATGATATATCGGGCATAAGAAACGGTCAGGATGCTAAAGACTACATCTTCAAGACAGTACGAAGCTACGAAGTCGTTGATGGGCGAGCCAAGCAAGTTTCAGAAAGGACAGCTTTCAATGGGAGAGTTGTATTTTCTGGGCAGGGGGTCCTCTATAAACCCCTCAGGCGTCGATTCACGGAAATCTTTAATGATTCACAACATGTACATCCCCACTTTCTCGAGGGTGCAAGTGCAAAGTTGGCTTGTGCTGAAGGAGCTGCAAAAATTGGCGTAGCTGTTCCATCGCTTTTAAATCCATTTCAACTTCACGGGCAGTTTTTCATTCATTTTTACGATCAGGAATATGATCCGATTCCAATTGTTCCAGAAAGAGTCGATGGCGAGAGTGTTGAGTTCATCTATTCAACCGCTCTTCCCTTGCGCGCGAGAGCCAGTCTTGCTTTTGTGCCTGGCATCAGAGGGCAGATGTCGTCAAAGAAGTTTTCGTTGAACTTTCTATCATCTGAATCCAGCATTGGCAAACCAGTCCTAACGCGGTTTGGTCCACCTCTATTCGCAAGTAGCATGGTTGATGTGCATTTCCGATTTGGGGCGATTACGGTTAAGGTCGATGGTAAGGAATCAAGCATGGAAATGATTCAGTACTCAGGACAAGAGGCGGGACCAGGCAGGGATCTACCAGTCGATCTATGCGTTCGCCTTTGGCCTTATGTCTATCCTGTCGAAGCTCCCAATTCTACAGAAGAGGGATTTAGGAGGAAGAAGTGAGAGTCGGCCGATTTTGCATGGCTCTCGTATTAATTCTTGGATTTTCTTCTGCCTACGGAGAAAGAATTGGAAGGTTCGGGAGAACACATTCAATCACAGGAAGCGACTATGTTAATTTAATTGAAGACTCTACATGCGCAACATTTATCTGGAAGCGGGAAGGTTCAAAGTGGATATTGGTAAAGGGTGCAATGGATTTCCCAAGGCTAGCATCGAGGCTGAAGTGGAGTTCAGAACAGGATGCCATAACTTCGGTTTGGGATTTCGTTCCGGGTCGGAAGGGTCAGAGCTTTCCAAATGACTTCGAATACATGGAGAGAAAGGGAACAATCATTCTTCACGCAACACAGCTAGCATCTAATGCTATCCGCGCGCAAATTAATGGCAAAGAAATATCCTCATCTCGGTCAAATGGAGAACTTGACCAAGGTAACGCTTTGAAATCGATTTCTACCGAATCATCCATACCAGAAGAAGATTTAGGCAAAGCGTTGGCGGCAACACCAATGTCCCCGGACACTGAAGTTTATGCGTCTCTTTGGAGTATCGGACTTTCTTCAGGATTTGGAATCCCAACAATACTTCCAGCTGGCAAGTATTGCTTGGCGATTGAATGCGTGATCGACAAGGCCTCACCACCAATTGGCCAACAATTCCGCCAACCTAAGATTTCGCCAAACTTTGCTTATTCCTTAGCTCTCTTAAGTCTTGGAGCGTTATCGTCGAGCATTTGCACTTTCTTCATCTTACGCAGAAAAACTCTTTTTCGCATACTCAAATGGAACCTCAAATTCAAAGGAAGATCGAATCAAGAAGTTGGGCGACAAATTGACGAAAAAGTTCCGAGCAGTCAATTATTCAACCCGACGTCAACATCCAATCTTTCCGAGAAAGCTGTCGGCGTTACTTCCGAACCAATTCTCGACCAAAGACTTGAGTTCAAGTTGCAAGATCAGAATCGAACAATTTTGAGGCTTCAAACAACCCTGCAGGATGCTAGTCTGCGCCGAGGAATTCTGGAAACAAAAGTACAGTCTTTGAACTCAAAAAGACGAGGATTAGCCTTGAAGCTGCGGCGAACCCGCCAAACTCTGACTTCCGTTACGGTTGAACATCAGTCCGTATTGTTAAAAGAGCAGCGTGAAAAGGAGAGAATTCAGAAGGAGCTCTTGCTTTGGAAAGACGCCAATTACAAAGAACTCAAGTCACTTCTAAATGAGTGTGGCAATACGCTAGGAAAAGAACTTGCACAAATTGAAGTTGACTTCCATTCTCTGGGATTGAGCCAGGAACCATATTTATTAACCGAACTTGCAAAGTATAATTTTCCAGAACTCTTGATTAGGGCATTGGCAAAAACGGTCGAACGGATCGAATCTGAAAGTATACGCCAAGCCAAAATGGATGTATCGCTGTCCCAGGCATTGGGCAAATACAGGGATCTAGAGAGTCGAATTCTTGCTACAGCAAGGCTACACAAAGCTTCGATGGCAGTGACTTCTAGTATTGTCTCGGGGAAAAATGGTCGAGGTGCATTTGCCATGAGCGGACTCATCCAAACAAGTCTTGCATTTCTAGCTGTAACGGCAGCAAATCCTCAAGTAAAACTCCAAAGGAGTGCAATGATTTCTAACATTCGGAGGTGCGCCGACATAATTGAAACTTTTAACCAGGGTGTCCCGATGCGAAACCTTCGCACTGAATTGAACACTTGGCCAAATGATGGGGACACCTATGAGGCAACCAACAATGACTTCAATCGAATGGGTTATCAACAGCTTCTCGACGAAGTGGAGAGTCAATTCGGTGATCGAATTTCACCCTATTATTTGATCAATTCTGAAGGTGCCCTGAGTAAGGTCGTCTAGGTCAAATCATCAAATTTGAGACATACTATTTTCAATGAATGGAAACTACTTGGGGATTGCTTTGGTTGCGATTGTAGCTTGCGGCATTCTCATGCTAGCTTGGCCCCACATTGGTAAGAGATCTCCTTGGGCGTGGTTTGCGATGTGCATCGCGGCCGTAATAGTAAATACAGCAATCATTTGGACCCTAACTAGGACGGAACATAAAGGCACACTCCAACCAACAACTCTAGAAATTCAATATCTCGCTAGGGAAACAACTTCAGATCGTTTTTGCCTAACCGGACCAAATACCGAACTAACAGCTGCCAAGGTAACTTTACCAATGAGAGCTCTGCCAAAAGGAAGCCAAATCGTCTTCACAAGAGACCGAACGGTTCAATCTCAGCCCGATTGGATAGTAGATACGTCAGGAACAACCGTGCCAGTTTGGCTCAGTAGGGACAGCTCATCCCAGGAAACCTCAATAAATGTTCCTTTGGGAGAATGGATTAGCGCAAAAACAATCCAGAAGCACAAAATAGAAGTCAAGTGGACTCCTGATAATCCTGAAGATAACCTTCAAAGAAGCATTTCATTTCGTTTCACATGTGACTCAAAAGACATTTCAGTCTTCTTCCAGTCACAAGTTGGGGAGATAGCCACTGACGAAGTCTGTTTGGTCACTTCCGCAGAATCTCTATCGAAATCAAAGGAAGGATGGCAGGGATCGCTCAAACTATCTCGCGCAATTCCAGTCTTCAATCTGCTTGAGCGAACCCTTCACTGCTACCTTGAAAAGCCTGGCTTACAAGAGACGGTTAATCGATTTCCGAATGACTCAAACATTCTAGAATTCATAAAACAATGCTACATAATCCGAAAGAACCCAGAAAGTCCCGACTTAAGTTACGGATTAATAATTCCTCATAACCAAAAGGTTCAAACGTCCTACGATGGTGTTGACACTCGGTCGACAATCCAAACAACTTTTGAATCGCATGCATCAAGTAAATCAATCATTGGCATCGGCTCCAGGCCAGATCGTGCCCTCGATCGGATCGTCTTACCGCAAGATGGTGACTCAAATATCAAATTTGACGCTCACAGATCTTTTCGCCTACCTGAGGATAAAGAGATCGCTAAGTCATTTTTATTGCTAAGTAGAACTTCCCTTGCACCAGTTTCGGCCCTGACCCTCAATGATGACACCAATCTAAACTTATCAGGTTTAGCACTATCATACGACAGGTTAAACGGGCAAGTGTTTCAACGTGTCGGCAAAGCCGAGACATTATTAGAAACGGACAAGCCATTTGTACTCGGCTCTCCTTCGGACGGGTTCTTGGTGCAACTTCATGATAGACGAATAGACCTATCAAAGATGGCTTTTCTCGGCTTGTTTGTTCCCTTTGCTTGGCTAGTGTTAACATTTATTACTTTAAAAAGAGTACAGCCTCAAGTTGATTCCGCTCGATATTGGACAACAATCTCTTTGGCGTTCCTTACACTGTGGACAATTAAATTTTGCCTTTCCTATAGATGTGCGCTATTTCCACCATTAGGATCATTTAAGGAAGCCGCCTCGTTTAGAAGCTCCATGGGTATAGCAACCATATCTGCAATTGGCCCTTTAGCTGTGGCAATTTTGCCGACAGCAGGGTCCATCTTTAAAACCGTTAAGTCAGTTCAGATCGGTAGAACAGTTCGCATATTGCCAGTCATGGTGATAACGTTTTTACTTGTAATACTAGGATTGTTCCATATCATTTCAAGCAACTTAGCCATCGCATTGATTCAAATTTCCTTGTTTCTCGGATTATGGCTAAATCTCTCTGATTTAAGTAGTCATCAGGTCGCTGCGACGACGAATATAGCTTCAAACTCTTCCAAACGGTTCAACCTTGAGCATTATAACAGTGCAAATGCCTTGTCATTGATTTCTCTTTGGGGTATATGCTGTTTGGGTGTACTTGTCATAGTTGATGCTGGCAGCTTCTATTTCGCTTTTCCATTTTCAGTACTTTCCCTCTTTTTTGTGCAGTACATAAGAAAGGCATCACAACAACTTAAGGGGCATAAAGAGAGGGAGCAGAGATTTTCAACTTTTGTAGCGATAACGGCGCCGATAGCTCTCTTCTGTGCTCTGACATTTGTCGTTTTCTATAAGCCTGTAGCTTTGTCCTTGACTAGCACATTGGACGACAAAGCTGCCGGATACAGGTTAGCAGTTTTTCATAATCTCAACGCTGAGTTTATGCAAGGTAGAGACCAGCATAATTACGAGGGAACGCCGACTCGCGAACAACTCCTTTATAGAAATATAGATCAGAAGTGGCAATCTCAAATTTATGCCACTTCGTATAAGAGTGAGGCTGGGGTGGGATACTCAGGGTTTGGGCAACTTCCTTTGGCAAACACAGGAATGACTTACGGAACGATGCTTTCGGACGAGGTTTTCCCAACTTTTGTACTAGGCGAGCACGGTCTTTTAGCTGGTTTAGCGTTGGTTTCCGTATACGTACTCCTGTTTTTTGGTGCTCTTTTTGCAGCTAAACGTCTAAGCCATCGTAGCGATCCAATGTTACTCGTGATTGTCGGCATAGCCTTTCATCTGGTCTTTGCCTCGCTGTATATGTGTATGGCAAGCACTTGGATTTTGCCCTTTACAGGGCAAAATATGCCATTTCTTAGTCTAAATTCTCCAGTTGACTCTATTCATATTTCTGTATTGGTGATTATTTTATGCAGTGCAGTGCTGCGCTCTGATCGACTTTTACCTACAAGTGTGACTCTAAATGAGAATCGCAGACCATTTAAAGTGGCTGGAGTTATGGCAGTTATTTCATTTTGCTTTGCCTGTCTTATGATCGCAACAATTCGCGTTCCAGACAGTCAAGCAAATACAGGCGATTTGGCAGTAGACCAAATCAAAGATGCTGCGATAAAGGCCCTAAAGGAGGCTCCACCTGCGCAAAAGTTTGGACCATATCTAGCTGAATTGCCAAATCAGCCTCTCTCGATTCGATCTGCTATCAGTCAATATAATCATTCTCTTGACAAAAGCGGCACTGACAAGGTTCTAAACTTGGAAATTGATGATTCGTCAGTTAGCGTTACTGTTGACCCTTTCAGAAATATCCTAAGATCACCATTTCTGACCGACTTTGGACATTTGGAGATGGGGCAGATATATGCTAGAGGCAATCACTCATCAGCTCAACTTGAGATGAAGTTCGGAACATATATATTGCGCCGGGGCACATTAAATGAAGTTGTGATTCAACCAATAAAAGGAGCGCCGGTGGAAATGCCGATTTCCTTGACGTATCAGGACGAACATTTTGTCTTGACACCCGCTACTGGCGTAAAATTAAATGGTGCAGCGATTGACTCGCCAATAAGATTGAGGAATGGTGATTTTGTGTCCCTGAACGAGATGAATGGTATTTTTTCGACCCTTCAGCCGCCCAGTGTGCATAGCGTAAGGCCTGGATTTACCTGCGTAAGTTTTCCAACTTGGAGAAATGGCCGCTTATTACGATTACCGCGATTAGACTTTGAATCCCGTTTGATAACTGCAATTGGACACGCCACAGATGCATCAATAGAGTCAAGCGCAACGGCCAGTAAGGTGAATAAAACAGCAGATCTCTTCCTTTCCTTGGATATTGATCTGGATCGAAGTCTGCGGTCAGCCCTTGTGAAGTCAGCCCAGACTCAGTATAAGCTTGCTTCTAGTCAAATTGATGACAGGCTCCCAAAGAATTATATCAGCGCAACAATTCTGCGGCCAGGTAGCGGTCATATTTTGGCAATGATTGGAGTGCCAACAGTTGAAGAGGGAGTGAATAGCTATCAGACTTCTGGATCTGTTTCAGATTGGAACTTAAACAATCACGTAATTGGATCTTTGGTAAAGCCCCTTACCCTATCATCTTTGGCTTTTGGATTTCGGGAAGGATTGAATATTGGCAAATCCAAAAGTGACGTTTTGGACTTGGTTATTAAAGACGAAGTTCAGATTCACAAGCAGCTTGGAGATTTGTCTCTTAAAAGAGGAAAGGATAGGTTTTGGGCCCTCCAAAATCCAATCGGCGACACAACTATGTCGAGATATTTAACAAGATCTAGAACGTGGCCCGCGATAGTCACTGGCATGCTAGGCATCGTGGAGAGTCCTGAAGATCTATCGGAGTTGGCTGTGCCAGACTCTAGTCATCCTGAATTCCTTATAAACGGAAGTGGGTTTACATTTAACTTCAGCTCTTGGGCGAAGTCGCCTAATTCGTCACTAGATAGCAATCTGAATCTCGTTCCAGCCAAGGCTACCAATTCAGTGCTTTTCAAGTCAATGAGAAGCCTGTTTAATATTGAGACAGATATGGATACTTCTGACTCTTGGAAGACTAGATACAAGAAGCAGTTTGGCAAATTCATGCCTTTGACCGCTAAGAGGAATGAAAGGGCCAGTTTATTGCCACCCTCAACACTCTTGCCGGAACTAATTACCTACCGTGGATCGAACCTAGGAGGCCGACCTGCAAACGTACTCTTAAATTCTCTCATTGGTGGTGGTGAAACCAGATTTAATAATGTTTGGCTGGCGCAGTCGTACGCGAGAATATTTACAGGAAGTAGAGTTTTTGCATCACTTGAAGATGAAGTGCCACCGAAATTTGAAGAGATGCCAGCACCCATCTCTAATGTCCGTTGGCGTGACAGAGCTATATTACAACCTCTTAGTCTTGAATCCCACAAGAAGGATTTTGGGACTTTGCGATCTCTAATAGCGATTCCAGGCTATAAAATTGTTGGTAAAACCGGAACACTCGGCGAAATTAATGGGATGCAGAGCGAAGGGATTGTTTTCGGATTGCTCTATCAAACCGGCGACGGATTTGATTTATCCAAGTCCTTTGTAGGTTGCCTTTACCTAAATAATATTCGTCAGAGCGGCGGTACTTCTCACCGTGTTCAACTCCTGAACACCATTCTCAAGTCCCTTGTTCAAAGCCAATCAACAGGCCGTTAACGACAATAATTTAATTTTGAGGGACCGAAGTTTTCACAGATTATTTGATTCTGGCCCAATAGGAGTCTCTGATTGTCTCTACTTTTGTCTCTATTAGAGAGTGGAAAAGTAGAGACTACAGGAGACATCGAGATACCTTGTCAAGGGTTTTTGAGGCTTTTTTTCCTCGTTTACACCGAGAGGGTTGGGGGTTCGAGCCCCTCATCGCCCACCAGACTTTGCAGTCATCAGTTGGCAGTCTTCAGTCAGCAGAAATCGTTGAATTCCCTGAGCACCGCGCCCTGTTTTCTGCCCACTGGCATAAGGTAATACGCATTTCGGTACCAATAAGTTCACCACGAGCTTGCTTTTGGTCTACTTAAGACGAACAGTCATATGGATTGCGCAAGCGAACTCTGAGATTTCGAAAAATCCGTTTGCGACAAACAAAGAGCCCTAAGGTGAATGACCTTAGGGCTCTTCGATTGGTGGGAAACCAATCAAGTTGGAATCAAGACTGGATTACTACTTCCACTCAATCTTTTGGTAGGTGAAGGAAACTTCGCACGTTGGAGGGGCTTGTGGGCTTACTGATCTCATGATGGAAAAGTCGCAGAATGAAACTTTGCTCAAGGTGCCTGTTTTGGTAACGCCGGCATCGTCCGTAATCGAAATCATGCATTCGACAACATTTTCGTTGGAGCAAAGGGCTTGGAAAAACTGCGGAGTGTACCGACCCAATTCCATCGTCAAAGTCAATGGCTTGTGCAGTCGGCGGCCGGTAGCCATACCAGAACCAGCCTCTCGAGCGGTCTCAACGTCGGAAGAAGCAGATGAAGATGAAGACGAGGATCTTCGGCCGGTAGCAAGGCCGGAGGCAGAGTCTCGAGCAACCCCTGAGCTCCAACTCATGACTTCGATCCATCCCTTGTGCTTTCCATCGGTAGAAGATCCCTGGATGTGCCCCTGACCAGAAGTCTTGATGTAAAGGTGGACTGACTCGGCTGCTTGAGAAGCAGCGGCGACGACGAAAGCGAAAGCGGCGACGAGTGTAGTTCGAATAACCATAACAGTTCGTTCTGACTGGCCGGAGTGTGGAGGGTTCCGAGCTCTAGGGCTTTAGGCGGGGTTTCAGGCTACTTTTGAACCTGAAGTGCATTTGCAGAGAAAGGGATGGAGACACGATGCAGCTATAGACCAAACCGAGCATTTCAAAGGGTGTTGCATGGATGAAACAGGATCAGAGTCATTGAGCATCGGGAAACGATGTTCGCTCAGAAGTTGTTTGGTGTTCCTGAACATGGAACGAAAATCGGTATTACCGGTGCATCCTATTTCGTAGCAGTCGCAGCCCTGCAACCCCGTTTAGGCTACGTGCAATTTGACAACTTCTTCTGCTTCCTCAATGACTGCGTGGGTTGGCAAAAGGCTAACATTCAAAATATCCGCGAACAGCATTTCGTATTGATTGAGCAAGACTCGTTTCGAGCAATGTGCCTCGTAGCCGCGTCTCGCGTTGCAACCCAACGCTTCCCTTTCCGTCTCGGATAGGAGGAATAACTGGCGAATTGAATTAGCCATCGCCAAGAAATTCTCGGCTCTAAAACAGATACCGCCGTTTGATTCGGAAACAAGGTTCGCTGTGTCACCATCAACCCCGCAAAGGATTGGTCGGCCCGATGCCATGTACATCTGAGTTTTGCTGGGGATAGTGATGGCAAACAATGGATCTCGTTTGAGGTGGACCAATAAACCATCCGCCCACGGCACCAAAGCTTCAACTTCTTGATGAGTTACTTGGCCGGTGAATTGGATGTTCTTGATCTCTTCTTGTTCGACTCTGAGCTTCAGCCTATCAAGTTCTACACCGGCGCCAACCATTGTAATTTGAAGATTTTGAATATCGGAAAGGCTTTTTGCCGCTTCAAGAACCGTATCGAGACCCTGGGCAATTCCCATGTTGCCGGTAAACATCACATTGAACTTTCCTTGCAATCCGTACTTTAGTCCGACTTCCGGACATTTATCGGTTAAAACTGTCTCTTGTTGAGCCCACTGCGGAAAGACGTGAATATTCTTTGCATCCATTCCATCGGCAATGAGTTGGTTTTTCATTCCGGGAGATGTAACGACAATTGCGGCGGCTCGTTGGTGGAGGAAATTGCAAACCCGTTGAATTCGTTGGGTAAGTCGGCCCTCTTTAACCATCCCAGTGCTGACCAGGGTTTGGGGCCATAAGTCATGAATTTCGTAGACGAACGGGACTCGCTTGATTTTGGCTAGTAAATAGCCCGCAATTCCGGTGGTGAGAGGCGGATGGTGAATCCAAACCAAGTCGGGTCTGCGCGTAAACAGCGAACCCAGAAAGGCTCCTGCGAAACCAAAGCTTAGATAACTAACAGCGCGTCTTTTTTTCGACATGCTGTGGTCGGGAAACATCGGAACTCGGACGACATTGACGCCATCAATCTGTTCTCGTCTGCACAGTTTTTGCTCATAACCATCATAAATTTTCCCGAACGGATAGTTTGGAAATGATGTGACAACGGTGGCCCGGTGACCGGCTTTTACCATTCCAGCAGCAAGCTGAGACGTGCGCGTATCGCAAGGTTCCGGCTTGTAATGCATCGAAATAAACAGGATATTCATCGTAGCTTCCTAAATTTTGTGGTGATGCCCCATGACGATGGAAGCCACGACCTGAGAGACGTTCTCTTGAAGATATTCCGGCGGCGAAATCCATGAACTGGTTGAGTTAACAACCGTTTTTGCCGCGTCTAGAATACTTTTAGGGTCAGCTCCGCTAAGGATTCCCGAACCTGCTTCGAGGCATTCACCACGCTCGGTGACGTCGCGAAGAATCACGCTCGGAGTGTTCAAAAGGGTTGCCTCTTCCTGGACAGTTCCGCTGTCGGTCATGACGCATAGAGCTGATTGTTCGAGTCGAACAAAATCGAAAAAGCCGCACGGGGTAAGGAATCGAACTAACGTTGACTTAGGCGCTAAGCCTCCTTTGGCAATTTTGTCCGCGGTTCGTGGGTGAAGGCTCACAATAACCGGACATTGGAATTCTTCGGCAACGGCGTCGAGGCCGGCGAGAATTTGGCTGAGACGATTAACATCATCAACGTTTTCGGACCGGTGGACGGTGACCACCACGTATTTCTTGTCGGATAGCCCGAGGCGAGTCAAGACATCGCTTTTCGCAATTTTGACTGAGTTTGCTTGGATAACTTCCCATATTGGATTCCCAGTTACGTAGATTCGAGTTCGATCAATGCCTTCCCGAATCAAATTCTCCTTGCTTCGGTGAGTGTACGGCATCAAAATCCGACTACAGTGGTCGATGACCCGTCGGTTGATTTCCTCTGGGACTCGATCATCATAGCAACGGTTTCCGGCTTCCATATGGAATACAGGAATCTGCATCCGAGCGGCGACCATGGCAGCCAGACCACTATTCGTATCGCCGAGGATAAGCACTCGATCCGGTTGTTCTTTGATGAAGTACTCGCTGGCTTTGCGGATCATTTCGGCAATTTGGTCGCCAAAGGTTCCGGCTCGAATTCCCCAACATTCGTTGGGTTGACGCACGCCAAGTTCTTCGAAAAAGATGTCGCTAAGATTTGGGTCGTAGTTTTGACCAGTGTGAACCAATTGTTGGTCACACAAGCCATCTAGTTTTTCGATTACGCGGCTGAGACGAATAATCTCGGGCCGCGTTCCAAAGATTGTAGCGACTTTCATGCCGCGATCCGAAGTTTCATTTGCTTGGACTGTTCTGGCGTATATATCGCGCTGAGCAAGTTTCGAATTCCGTCGTGAGTGAGGGTTACGACTTCGCTTGAGTACTCGCCATCTAGACATGGCTTATCTGGGTAAATTGGCTTCAATTCGTCAAGCATCGGCTGGATAACGTAGTAGTCGCCACGCTCAACGGTTCGCCATCTTTCTTCTTCGGAGACCATGATCTCGTGAAGCTTTTCACCAGGTCGGATGCCGGTGTAGAGAATCGGAATCTTTCGCCCATCAATAAGCGTCTGGGCCAAATCGACCATTCTGGCGGCTTCAACTTTGGGAATAAATGTTTCGCCTAATCGGCCCTTTTGGAGTGCTTCAAACACTACATCAACCGCTTGGTTAAGACTCAACAGGAACCGGGTCATTTCTTTGACTGTGATCGTAACGGG
>JAYVHY010000420.1:0-2673 GCA_043770615.1 Armatimonadota bacterium
TCCATCCTTCGTGATTGCAAATTTTACGGCGCTAAGCTTCATGCCTTTGTGATCATGTCTCATCACCTGCATCTTTTGGTGACACCGAAAAGTGACGAAACGATTTCTGGATTGATGCGAAACGTGAAACGTCGTTCTGCGAATATCCTGAAGCCGATGTTAACCGAGTTTGAGAAACGCCAACTTGGGGGTCAAATGGGGCTCAATCATCATTCATTTTGGAAAGAAGGGTTTCGGGGACTTCCGGTTTTTACATCTCTGGTTTTTCAGCAGAAACTGAACTATATTCACGAGAATCCAGTGCGGGCTGAAATCGAGACTTACGCGGCTGCATACAATTGGAGTTCGGCTAAGCAGTACGAAGCTGGAAATTTCGTAGACGAGAATCTATTGGATTTGGATAAGTGCATTCAGTTTTACGAGAGACTTCTTTAGTCTCGCCAATTGGGCTGGTTTGTTGCGCTAAGTCTGTTGCGATTCGGATTAGCGAGGCACCCGCATTGGTTACGAGGAACTTCTTTAGCCTCGCCAATTTGGTTGGCATATTGTCGAAGTTTGCGGCAATTCGGATTAGCGAGGCATCCTTCAGTTATGTTTTTGGGCTTCGTTAGCCTCGCCAATTGGGTTGGTTTGTTGCGCGAGACTGTAGTGATTCGGATTAGCGAGGCGTCCGGCAGTTTACATTGTCCCGTAAAGTCGATCGCCGAAGTCGCCAAGGCCGGGGACGATGTATTTTTTGTCATTTAGGCATTCATCGACTGATGCGGTGATGATTGCAACATCAGGATGTTGTTTTTGGAGGAATTCGATGCCTTCGGGCGAGGCGATGACGCAAACCATGGCAACCTGCTTGGCGCCCGCGACTTTCAGTTGTCCGATAGCTTGCGCGGCAGAGCCACCAGTTGCCAACATGGGGTCGAGGCAGAGGGTGAATCGACCTTCGAGCTTTGGTAGTTTCATGTAATAACTTCGAGCGACGGCGGTGTCCTCGTGACGTTCCAGACCAACATAGCCAACTTTTACGTCGGGAAATAGACCCAAGACTGGCTCTAACATTGAAAGTCCGGCTCTGAGGATAGGAACGGCAGCGATTCCTTCACCGAGGAGATTAGTACGACAAGTGACAAGCTGAGTTTTGACATCAGTTTCGACCATTTGTAGGCCTTTGGTAGCTTCAATTACCAGCAAAGTTGTGAGTTGGCGAGCGAATCTTCGGAATCGCTCGGGTTCGGTTTCAACATCTCGCAGTTGCGAAAGGAGGTGCTGGGCAAGTGGGTGATCGACAACGGTTACTGACATATTTCCTATTATGAAAGGCGAATGGAATTGTTGGTGAATATCTCCCTCAATTCCAGTTCCTTCAAACTTCCTCGGTTCGCCTGAATATTCTCGGATCAGAATTTCATGGTTGAGGCTCACCGATCCCTCTCACGAAAGGGATATCTTGTCCGGTTCACCGAGAAAGGTTTGCCAACTTTCTCCTCTAAACGACATCTTAATGGGTAGTTAGACAAGAATCAACTTGTCAGAAAGAGCGGTTAGGGTTCAGAATAACATTCTCTTTACTAATGAGCACACGCAAAGTCACCGGATTGATTCTCGCCGCAGGCAAGGGCACGCGAATGAAGTCGGATTTACCAAAATGCCTTCATAAAGTTTGCGGAGTGCCGATGGCGAAGCTGGTTGCTGATTCGTTGACTGCTGCCGGTGCGGATGAGGTTGTGATCGTCGTTGGTCATGGAGGTGAGAGCTTGGTGTCAGCCCTTGGGGACGGATACAAATACGCTTGGCAGCATGAGCAACTCGGAACCGGACATGCAGTCCAATGTGCATTGGCAGAGCTCGGCGAAATTGACGGAACGGTCATGATTGTTTGCGGGGATACCCCGCTCATTTCAACTGAGTATTTTCGTGAGTTTCTTGCCGGTCACATTATTTCTGATCGAGTATGTTCGATGGCGGTAGCAAAACTTCCCGATGCAACTGGCTACGGTCGAGTCGTTGTCGATGGACGTGACGCTAAACGCGTGATTGAACAGAAAGATGCCTCGGACGCAGAAAAGCAAATTTGCCACGCTAATGCGGGCATGTATTGCGTTGAAGGTCCGGCATTGGCAGAAGCCTTGAAATCGCTCAAGAGCGACAATGCTCAGGGCGAATACTATTTGACCGACATTATCGGCTTCTTTGATTCTAGCAATCGGAACGTAAATGCGTTTGTTTCCAATGATCCGGCGATTATGATGGGGGTCAACGACCGAAAGCAGTTGTCAGAAGCAAATACCATTTTGCGGACCTTGATTAACAATCGGCATATGCTCAATGGGGTCACCATCACTGACCCGTCAAACACATACATTGGACCAAATGTTGAGATTGGAGTTGATACGACGATTGAGCCAGGGACACATTTGGTTGGAAGTACAACCATTGGGAAGAAGTCGGTTATTGGTCCGAATACACGCTTAACAAATGTCTCGGTTGGCGATGACACGATCATCTTTTTTACCCACGCAGATTCAGCCGCGATCGGCTCGAATGTGAAAATTGGTCCATTTGCCAACATTCGCCCGAAGAGTTCGTTGGCGGATGGAGTCCGAATTGGCAATTTTGTGGAGATCAATCGTTCAACCCTGCATTCTGGGGCAAAAGCAAATCACTTGACGTATATCG
>JAYVHY010000421.1:0-2673 GCA_043770615.1 Armatimonadota bacterium
GCATCGATTCTCAATATCTTGGGTGATACCGAAACCGTCACCTTGCCCGGCTATGTCGAATTCTCGATCAACGGTAAGGCTTGTCGGCTGGATGCTCAGAACGAAGGCGATACCCTGTTTTTCAATTTCAAGGATCTAACCAGCGGAACGCTGACCTATCCGCCCGGTCGATTCTTAAATATGCCAAAGCCGGTGGATGGATACGTCGATCTTGATTTTAACCATGCGGTCAATCCTCCTTGCGCCTATACTGCGTTCGCCACTTGCCCGTTGCCGCCAAAGTCGAATATTTTGAATGTTCGAATTTCGGCGGGCGAGTTAGTACATCATCCGGTAAAGTAGCAGTTCAATTATACTAGTAACTCCCAGCGGCGCATCAACTTCGCACTCGTTCCTCAGCTATGGCGGACTTTTAGGACGGAGCTACCCGGTGCCACCCAGAACAAACCAACACTACCCAGTGACTCGTCGAGGTGGGGTAAGCAGGTCACAAGGGGATCCGGCTAACCCATCTCACCACGTGACACGTCCATGGTGATTGTTAGGTTGTCCCTGCTTAAGCTCGGAGCTTCGCACATGGTCGCTTAAACAGGCCACCCCTGATTAGGCGTTTTACCCGGCCCACGAAAGTGGCTCGCCGCAGTCTTAGCTTACGTGTTCATGCCTAATCATGTTCATTTGCTCATCCACCCGATGAACGAAATTTACAGTATGTCCAAGATCCTCAAGTCAATTAAACAAGGACCATCAAGAAGCGCAAAGAATCGAGGCTTGATTGAAACTGATTTGTGGGAAGAGGGGCCGGGACACGATAGTAACATCAATTGGGAAAAGGCAAGGCTCGATTCGATCAATTATATTCACAACAATCCAGTTCGAAAGGGATTCGTTGAGGTCGGGTCCCAATTCAGATGGTCGTCTGCCAATTGGTACCATCACCAAGGTGAGTGCGATATACGGTGTCGATACTTTGCTTTCCTTTGGGAAAGCTAGGTTCGCTCTATGGACGGTCATTTTACACAGGTAACTCTCAGCTTCTTACACAGGTAACTTCCAGCTTCGCCCTCCTTCGCCCTCGTTCCTCTGGCTATGGCGGACAAGCAGGGGTCGTTACTGGTGCCACACCAAGTATTCACTGTACAGAATGTTTACCCAGTCCACGGAGTGGCTCGCCCATGATGCAAGTATACTCGATAATGGTAGATATACGTCTACTATTATTGTTGTTTCTGAGGTTTCGTACTGATGTGAAGAGCAATGAAGCTGGGGGAAGAATCTAGTCTTAGCCAGGTGGTCATTGGTATTAAGGTCGCCAAATCGACTAAAGCCAGTTTAACACGTCGATCATGATCGGATTCGAGTTTAGCGAGGCATCCGTTCGGGCCTTCTTAGCACCAATGACATGAAAAAGCCTCGAGAATTCTCTCGAGGCTCTTTCGTTCTTGGCATTGCTATTTTGAGCCTAGTTCTGCCGATTTCGGTGCTCTCGGATGAAAGCAGGAATATCTAGGTCGGTCTCATCAAACAGATCGGCGGCTTCTTGTTGCTTTCGCTCGAACATTCGCTCTTTGGCAGCGGCGACTACATCGGCGCTGGTGACAGCCGAAATCTCAGGCTCAACCGTTGAGGCGGATGGAGTTATCGGTCCGCTTGATCGTTCGGTAGCTACCGTCACTCTCGTGGGGATTGCTGGCTCTTCACTCTTCGTCGATACCTTTTCGGTCGTCGAATATGGATTGAACTCGGTGGCGAGAACCGTGATTCGAACGGTTGCGTCAAGACTTGAATCGACAACCGTACCAAAAATGATGTTGACTTCTTCTTGGTCGCACAGTGATTGGATGTATTCCATCGCCTCGCTTGTCTCGGCTAGGGTCAGATCATCGCTACTGGTGATGTTGACGAGGAGTCCCTTTGCACCGTGGATCGTTTGCTCAAGCAATGGTGAGCTTGTGGCGCCCTGAGCCGCTTGAAGAGCTCGGTGCTCGCCTACGCCGTATCCAATGCCCATCAAGGCAGGACCGGCATCTTTCATGATGGCGCGAACGTCGGCAAAGTCTACGTTGATCTGACCGGGAATCGTAATGATATCGGAGATACCTTGGACGCCTTGTCGGAGTACATCGTCGGCGACTCGGAATGCTTCGCTGAGGGTGGTCTTTTTCTCGACAACATTAAGGAGTTTGTCGTTAGGGATTGTAATGATCGTATCGCAGCGTCCCATGAGTGAAGTTACACCGGCATCGGCAAGCCTTTCTCGCTTTGGACCTTCGAATCGAAATGGTCGAGTTACGACGCCTACGGTGAGCGCGCCTAATTCTTGAGCAATTTCTGCAACTACGGGGGCCGCACCGGTTCCGGTTCCGCCGCCCATGCCGGCAGTAATGAAGACCATGTCTGCGCCATCAAGAGCCTTACGGATATCGCTCTTGCTTTCTTCGGCAGCAATTTTGCCTTGTTCCGGGTTTCCGCCCGCACCAAGACCACGAGTTGAGTTGACTCCAAGCTGTACTTTTTTAGTCGCACTACTGAGGTCAAGCACTTGAACATCCGTGTTCATAGCAATGAATTCGACACCTTTGATGCCACTTTCGATCATACGTTCGACGGCATTTCCACCACCGCCGCCTACGCCAACCACTTTTATTACAGCGTTTCCAGTCACACAATCAC
>JAYVHY010000422.1:0-13704 GCA_043770615.1 Armatimonadota bacterium
TGTAATTTTTGCCACCGGATTGAAGAGTCTTCTTACTATCAAAACTGTTAATCATTGTTCCTTCGACCGGAGCCCCTCAGACCGTCAATTTGAGCGAAAGAATGGATCAGAAGGAGTCCGTGTGTTAGTCTCAGCATACCTATGGAGCGCAGGCATCTTGCCTGCAAGTAATCCAAAACTGTAAAAGCCGATCTTAATATCGAGCGTGATAATACAAAAATTATGATCGTCCACATGGTTCCCCTTTTCAGCTTCCGCCGCATCTTACGCTCCTTCGCTTTCCTTTCCTGCCCCCACTGAGTTATGCTGGCACCATGAAGAAACAAATGTGTTGGCTACTCCTCCTGACCCCCATCCTGATCAGTGCCCAAGGCACCAAAGCCGACTACGAACGGGCAAATGGCTTTCGGGAAAAGTTCCGCGGACTAGTTCTCAACGAACGAGTCGCGCCCAACTGGATCGGCAACTCGGAGAAGTTTTGGTATTTGAAACAAGAGCCAGAAGGGAATAGCATGTTCATGCTGGTCGATCCGCTCGGAACCACGAAGAAGTTACCCGCCTTTAATCACCCAAAGTTGGCATCGTTACTGTCGACTTTCTTACGAAAGCCAGTCGATCCTTCTAAGCTCCCTTTCACTCACATTGACTTCACGCCAGACCTCAAGAAACTGCGAATAGATATTAACAAGAAATCCATCGAAGTTGATCTCACCAAGTACGACGTCAAAGAAACTCAGGCCGAAGTTGCTTTTAACCGATTGAAAGCAAATTCCCCCGAAGAACCACCGCGAAGCAATACCACCGCCGAGCAAACGTCAATCAAGTTTGTCAACCAATCCACTGAGACTCTCATCGTGAATTGGCTCAACGACGGCAAACCCGTCGAATATCGACGAATCAAAGTCGGCGAGGAGTGGGAGACCAACACGTTCACCGGGCACAGTTGGCTCATCAACCGGCTCAATGGAGACGACTTGGCAATCTATGTCACCGATAAGAAACCCGGCGTCGCTTTTCTCGATGGAAAGCGAGTACCCGCAAGTCCTCGGAGGTCTCGCGGGACTGATTCGCCCGACGGCAAATGGCGAATCGCCTATAAAAACGATAACATAGCCCTGATCAATACTGCGTCAAAAGAAGAACGAGCCGTAACCACCGATGGCACCAAAGCAAATAGCTACAACGGTCGAGTTTGGTGGTCACCAGATTCCAAGCACGTCGCAGTCTTTCAATCAGAACCCGGCGACGACCGACCCCTGAACATCGTCGTCACCACACCAAAGGATCAATTCCAACCTCGCCTGATGACTCAACAGTATCTCAAGCCAGGCGACAAACTACCCAAACCCCGTCTCCGAATCCTCGATGTCGAAACCGAAAAAGTTGTTGCCGTTGACGATGCGCTCTACCCAAATCCATTTGATGTTGATGGTGAGCGATGGCTAAACAACGATCAGTTCGCCTTTCGCTACAATCAGCGAGGTCACCAGGTCATGCGCCTCGTTGGTGTCAACGCCAAATCCGGAGAGGCAAAGGCACTTATCACCGAGGAGGCAAAAACATTCATCGACTGGAACTACAAGACTTACTACGAAATTCTTCCTGGTGGCAAACAAGCTATCTGGATGAGCGAACGATCGGGATGGTGCCAACTTTACCTCTACAACCTCGAAACCGGAGCGTCGAGCCCAATTACAAAAGGCGATTGGGTCGTTCGAGGTGTCACCCAAGTTGACGAATTCAAAAAGCAAATTTGGTTCACCGCCTGCGGTCTGACCACCGGTGAAGATCCTTATCATATCCACGCTTGCCGGATCAACTTTGATGGCACCGGATTCACCCGACTAACTGGCGCCGATGGCTCCCACACAATCGAGTTCTCACCAAACAAGAAAGTAATTTTCGACTCCTTCTCCCGTGCTGACCTAGCACCAACCTTCGAAGTCCGTGACGCCGAAACCGGCAAGAAACTCGTCGACATCGAGCAAGCCGACCCCACCGCTCTGATCAAAGCTGGATTCCGAATTCCTCAACGATTCGTTTCCAAAGCTCGGGACGGAGTTACCGATATATGGGGCTTGGTTTATCTTCCAACTAACTTCGATCCAACCAAAAAGTACCCGGTCGTCGAAGATATTTACGCTGGCCCCCAAGGTTCCTTCGTACCTAAGACATTTCACACGTCCGCCGGCGGAATGTCACTCGCCGAGCTTGGCTTTATCGTCGTTCGAATCGACGGTCTAGGTACCAATAACCGATCCAAAGCATTCCATGATGTTTGCTTTAAGAACCTCGTGGACGCCGGACTACCGGATCGAATCCTCTGGATGAAAGCCGCCGCCCAAAAATGGACCCAGATGGATCTCGACCGAGTCGGAATTTATGGAACATCGGCCGGCGGTCAAAACGCCCTCGACGCAATCTTGACTCAAGGCGATTTCTACAAAGTCGCCATGGCGGACTGTGGCTGCTACGACAACCGCATGGACAAAATGTGGTGGAACGAGCAATGGATGAGTTGGCCAATTGGTCCTCATTACGAAGCTCAATCCGGCCGAACCTTGGCGCACAAATTAGCCGGAAAACTCATGTTAATGGTGGGAGAAGAAGACACGAACGTCGATCCCGCCAGCACCTACCAAGTCGTCGATGCCCTGGTTAAGGCCGACAAGGATTTTGACCTCATTGTGATTCCGAATAACGGTCACGGCGCGGTCGGCAACTCGTATGCGAAAAGGAGATTCTACGACTTTTTCGTCAGAAATCTATTGGGGGTTGAACCGAGGAAGAATTAATTCCAAATTCCCCTCTCCTGTCTCTTTGGACGGGAGAGGGGGCAGGGGGTGAGGGCGAATTTGTCGGTCAACGAAAAACGGCAAACGGCCGACGGAATCTTACTTCCAACCCAAATCTTTCCGCAATGCACCAATCAGAACCTTGGCCATCTTGCCCTGTGTAACTGCATTGGGATGCCAGTCGCTACCAATTCCGTCTTTCTCGTCTTGCTGAGCAAAGTCAATACGATGAACCTTCGGATCGTTCAATGCTAATTGGATCATCGCGAGGTATTCCTTAAGGGTAGTGAGTGCCTTGACCTTTGGTGGCCAATTGTCGGACATCATGCTTCCTGTCGCAAGATAGATATGAGCCTTGGGAAACTTGGTACGCATCTTCTTCGTGAAGGCAACATATGCGCCGGTCCACGTTAGCTTGTCAGGAACCTTTTGACCAAAATCGTTGGTTGCAAGGTTGATCAGTACAGCCTGCGTGCTCGGATCGTCCTTGGCCAGCCCTTGTTTTTCTTGAGGCAACACGAAGTCAAAGATCTCCGGCATCGTGTTGTCGGGATACATTTTTCGTCCAGACCAAGCTACGATGGTTGGCTCAGCCTGAACGGCACGAGCAGTAATCCAACCGTAAGTCATATATGCGTTCGACGTCTCGACGCTGTAATGCTCTTCTTTTTTGGCTCCATCAACACCATAGCCAGCACTGATCGAGTCGCCAACGATCAGAATTTTCCGACTTGACGGCTTAAGAGCCGGAATCAGATTATTCTCAATTCCAAAAAAAGTGGTTTTGCCAGTAAACGCCTCGGTCCTCCGAACAAGTGTAATCAAATGCTTCTTATCATCCGGCAGGGCAATGTTGTACTTGGTTTGCCCCCTCTTGAGCTTTAATATTCCCGTCGGGCGTCCATCCAAATCAATTTGCCAGCGATCATCATCCGTCGATGCTCTCAAAGAAATACTAACCTTCGATCCTTGACCGTAAAACCGAAGCGCTGAACCCGGCCATTCACAAGAATGTCCTTGACTAGTACTTTCAAACCGGCCAATTGTATTGACAATGAGAGTTCTGTCAAAGGCAGGATTGGCGAGAGTAAGAATGATCGAAAGAGTCGCGACCATTCCTAGTCCCTCAACTCAACATTCATCTTCTCAACGTCGCGTTTCATGCTTTCCCGATAGGCATCCAACTTCTCGGCAATCGCCTTGTCCGTCACTCCTAAAATCTGAATTGCAAGCAGACCCGCGTTTTTGGCGTTGCCAATCGCAACCGTCGCAACCGGAACCCCGCCCGGCATCTGCACAATCGAATAAAGCGAATCAACTCCACTCAAAGTTTTCGTCTGCACCGGAACCCCAATCACTGGCAACGTCGTCAAGCTCGCAACCATTCCGGGCAAATGAGCCGCCCCACCGGCACCCGCGATAATCACCGAAAACCCATTCTCTCGAGCCAGTCGAGCGTAGTCAAACATTCGAACTGGAGTCCGATGCGCCGAAACAACTTCGACTTCATTGGCAATGCCAAATTGGTCAAGGATTTCAACTGCGGCAAACATCGTCGCCCAGTCGCTTTTGCTCCCCATAATCACGCCAACTTTCATCAGTTGTTCACCGCTGCTAAGGAGTCCATATCATAAACCGCTTTACTCACTACTGACTTATCAATTCGCTTCAAAAGACCGCACAAGACTTCACCCACTCCACACTCAATAAACTTCGTCACTCCATCCCCAATCATGTTTTGCATCGTCTCGTTCCATCGCACTGAATCGCGAAGCTGTTGCTCAAGTAATTCATTCCAAAAGACCGGATTCTCGACAACCTCGGCCGTAACATTGCTATACACCGGCTTGCCAAACGCAAAATCAACCGTAGCCAAAGTCTTCGCCATTTGCTTGGAGGGCTCCAACATCAATGGGCTATGAAAGGCTCCACTGACGTTAAGCGGCAAAACTCTTTTCGCTCCCGCTTCCGAAAGAACCGGACCAGCCGCTTCAACCGCCGCGATTTCACCCGAGATCACAACCTGACCCGGGCAATTGTCATTGGCCACAACCACAACTCCGGCAACCGCTTTCAATGCTTCCCTAATCGCATCAGAATCTAAACCAAGAACCGCAGCCATAGTTCCCGGTGCAATAGTTCCTGCTTCTGCCATCACTTTTCCTCGCTTTCGCACCAAAACCGCCCCAATTTCGAGCGAAATGTTCCCAGCACATACATGAGCGGCATATTCTCCAATCGAATGTCCTGCAAAAAACTCAGCCGTCACTCCAGTTTCTACCAACGCCCGATGGGCCGCGATCCCACAAGTAAACAACGCGATCTGGGCATTCTGGGTCGCCCTTAAAGTCTCTTCGTCTGACTCAAAGCACAATTTTGCGATATCCATGTGCAGTGTTTCGGAGACTTCCTCAAACACTGACTTTGCGGCAGCAGAGCTCTCAAACAAACTCTGACCCATTCCCGGTTTTTGACTTCCTTGACCGGGGAAGATAGCAGCGATCATGTGTTGATCGTACCTCGGAGCACGCGAAGCGGATAGTCCGAGGCTTGGGAACTTCATTATCAAGATTGGATTCCATCCGCAAACTGCCCTGGTAGTTGATGATCCTCCCGATTTATAGTGCCTTAAGGGAGGGAGGATCATCATGTGTCGGTTTTGAACCTAAATATTGCCTTGGACTTATGCGATCCCGACAGCTGACAGCTGACAGCTGAAAGCTATTTGGGGTACTATTTTCTCTGATATGAACACTATCGTGCTCAACTAGCTCTCGTCACTCCGCGCAATTCCCCGCGCCCCGACCTATAGCTATATCACGATATGTTAGACATTCTCCGTATTAGGGACTTCCGTAACCTTTGGTTGGGCCAAGCGATTTCACGCATTGGCGACGCCTTCTATTTCCTCGGTCCCATGTTCGTCATCCAAAAAATCTACAACGACAACGCCATGGTTGGTTGGGTCGGTGCGGTTGAGGCATTGCCATATCTGCTTTTCGGAACCATTGGCGGAGCTGTTGCCGACCGAATAGATCGCAAGAAGATCATGGTCTGGTCCGACATGCTAAGCGCAGTTGTGCTCTTTGCTTTTCTGTTCTTTCTCATGTCCATACCAGGACATCCGCCAAAGTGGATTTTCTACGTCATTGGGTTTCTCACTTCAATGATAAGGGTGTTTTTCTTCCCGGCCAAGAACGCGGCAATTCCCCGTCTAGTTCCACCCGACAAACTGTTCAAAGCCAACGCGCTTAGCGCTTCAACCGACCAGCTCGCGTGGCTTATTGGCAACGTCCTCATGGTTTCATTGGGAACTTTGGCGAACAAATATGGTGCCATGCAGTTTCTCAAGATTTTGCTTGTGGTCAATGCACTTACGTTCATGTTTTCGGCTTTCTTCGTATTCCTACTACCAAAGATCGAGATTCAGCGTGAAGAGAATCATGTCGAGCAACACATGCTGACTGACATCAAAGAGGGCATCGCTTATGCCAAACGCGATCGCGTTATCGGTCTTTCGTTGCTCACTTCATTTGGTCTTGGGCTGTTCATGTCGCCATTCTTCGTGGTTTATCTTGCAACAAACAAAGCGTGGTTTGGCGGCAAAGCTTCCCCGCTTGCATTCATCGAAACCTGCTTCATCGTTGGCATGTTGGCCATGAGCTTTATCGTGCCTTACCTAAAAATCAGAAAGGCAGGCATGGCTTTTGGTCTTGGATTAACCGTCGCCGGAATAAGCGTCCTGGTCATGGGACTCTCACCAATCTTTGCCTTGTATTGTCTTTGGAACCTCGTCTGCGGATTTGCCGTTGGCGTCGTCGATGTTCCCATGCGAACGTACCAGCAGCTCAAAGTTCCCGACGAGTTTCGGGGCCGAATCATGTCCCTCGGGCAACTGATTTGGATGAGCGTTCAACCCATCGGTATGTCGCTAGGCGGACCACTCCTAGGGGTATTGGGAATCGTGAAAATGCACATTCTTATGGGAACAGGTTTCGCACTTACTGGCGCGGCACCCTTGCTCGACAAAGAATTTCGCGATGCAACTATTCCCGATCAACCGTCCACACCTGAGGGCGAAGATTTTGTGCATTCCGTTTTGGAGGAATACCCAATCGGTTCGACCAATACGGATAACAAATGAGTGAAGGACGAGTAGGCGTAGACGAGAGTGGAAAAGGGGACTTTTTTGGTCCCCTGGTTATCGCCGCCTGTTACGTTGGTCCGGAGCACTTGGCGGAACTTGACGGAGTCAAGGATTCCAAAAAACTCACCGATCCGCAAGCCCTGCGCTATGCCGACATCATCAAGCGGGTTTGCCCTCACAGCGTCATTGCGATCATGCCGACTAAGTACAACGAACTGTACGCCAAGATCGGCAACCTCAATAAGCTGCTTGCCTGGGGTCATGCGCAAGCCATCGAGAATGTCCTCGAAGTCCAACCCGCCAAAACCATCATCAGCGACCAGTTTCAAGCGGGAGGACACGTGGTCAAAGCCCAACTCAAAGAACTTGGGCGCCAAGCCGAATTCATATCGCGAGTACGAGCGGAGTCAGACATGGCCGTCGCCGCGGCATCCATCCTCGCCCGAGCCGAATTCCTTCGCCGCCTAGAACAGCTAAGCCGCGAAATCGGAATGACCCTCCCCAAAGGCGCAACCAATGTCATCCCGACCGGAAAGCGTGTCGTCGCAACCCACGGTCCCGACGCCCTAGCCCGCGTCGCCAAGATGCACTTCAAAACCGCCAAAGAAGTCTTGGGCGATTAATCGAACCAGGGGAACGAATTTCCCCGGCATCGCCTGTCCGCCGACAGAGTCCGCCATAGTGCTCCTGTCAGCCGAAGTGCTCCTGTCCGCCGAAGTGCCTTGACGAAGGAGGATTGACGATGGAGGATCCCGTCCATTGATGCCCGACCAATAAAGAACTAAGGCCACATGGGTGGGTCGGCTTCCAGCCGTCCTTAAGCCTACTAATATCCTTCGATAATTGTGGAAAGGAAAGCCGATTTTGGTGGGTCGGCTTCCAGCGGCTGGGTCATAGTGTCGAACTGAAGAAAAACTCGAAGTCAGCTACCTCCGCCATCACGTCTAATTAAACCTAAGAGCTTCTAGGTCACGGCGCGGTGGAGGTTTAAAAGACTCTTTCAAACCCTAGATGAAACACAATGCTCCACACACTTCCAGCCGGCCAAGAACTACTCAACTATCCTTGACCTGGTACAAAAGGAAAGCCAATTTTGGTGGGTCGGCTTCCAGCCGTCCTTGAGCCTACTAATATCCTTGCTACACCCTGTCAATACGAATTTCATACCGGAAGACACGAAATTGAAACCGCAAATGTCAACGCCAGAAGCCTATAAACAGCCCCATTGGTAGGCAGCTATTTGAAATGGTAAACTTAACTCACCTTTACTGGAGGTGTTTGACTATGAAGAAAGGAATGAAACTAACCACCAATGCACCTCGTTTTGTTGTCCGTTAAGTGCGCAAGCCTCAGGACCCTTACCAAACAAAAAGTAAAGAAATGATTTTCAAAGATATAGAAACAGACCAGGAATGGTCAGATGCCATGGTTCTTCGGAACAAATTCAACTGGTGCCACCCTACCACAGTTGCGGAATCGAGGTCGATGTTCGAGCTTTCTCGCACGACCAGAAATGATGATAGACATATCGGGCTAGACGAAGACTCGATTGTGTATTATGGAGGCGTTGTGCATAACCGCAACGCCGAAGGAGCCGCGTATTGGTTCAGCATTTACGTCGATCCTCACACCGAGCATTCGCAGGGCTACTACCGAGAAGCTATTGTCGAGTCGGTAAGGCGCATTCAGGCGTTTGGCGGCAATAGCGCAATGATAGAGGCCCGTGGAGAATATCCGTGGATTGCCGAGGCCCTTAAGCTGGAAGGTTTTGAACCAAGCTTGAAGTCCCCTTTTTCTTGCCTGGATGTCACCCAGACCGACTATCAATCACATCCTAACGTGATCTCGTTTGCTGAGTTTCTTGCGAGATACCCCGAAAACGGACTCCACAAAATCTGGAGGCTGGAAATGGATATCGCTGCGGACCTGCCGTTGCCATATCCGTTCAAGGAAACCCCCTACGAAACTTTCGCAAAGTCACTAATGGATCCCGAAGTCGATCTCCACAGTAAGTTTCTGCATTTCGCCGATGGGGAACTTCAAGGAATGTCTCAACTGTGGCCATCAAAGGTTGACCCTAAGTTAGCAGTGAATGGATTAACCGGAGTTCGGCGCGAGTACCGTCGAAAGGGCATTGCTTCGCGGATGAAGCAACACTCAGCTTCCTGGGCAAAACAGCAAGGAATCGAGAAGGTCTTCACCGACAACGAAGAGAATAACCCGATGTATCAACTGAATATTCAGCTTGGTTTCCGTCACCTCTTTGACTATGAGGTTTACTCAAAGCCGTGCTGATCGACACCCACTGCCATATTCAAAATCCGGAGAACTTCGCAAATCCGGATCAAGTTGTGTCGGACGCCCTCTCGGCAGGCGTCGAAAAAATCGTAGTCGTTGGGTGTGAACCCAACGACTGGCGAACGGTCATCGAATTCATCGATAAACACGAGAACGTCTACGGCATCTGTGGTTGGCACCCAAACTACACCGCCGAATACGACCCAATCGACATCCCGAAACTCATAAAAGTCTTAAGGCATCCCAAGATTCTTGCGCTGGGCGAAATTGGCCTGGACTACCACTGGGACTACTCGCCTCATACCCTCCAGATTCAAGCACTAAAGGACCAGCTTAGAGTCTCCGAGGACTATAACAAACCCGTCGTCTTTCATGCCCGAGAGGCCTATTCCGATCTCCTCGATATCCTCGAGAAAGTTCCGCCTCGAAAGTACCTTTTTCACTGCTTTGCTGGAACCAAAGACGAAGCGAGAAGGGCGCTAAGACTTGGTGCCTGGTTTGGATGCGATGGTCCCATAACGTACAAGAAGTCCGATGAACTCAGGGAAGTCTTTCAATTCATCCCGGTTCATAAAATCGTATTAGAAACCGATAGCCCGTACATGGCACCTGAGCCGTTTAGAGGGAAACCAAACACCCCGGCCAATATTCCCATAATTAACAAGAAGCTTGCTGAGCTTCATGGCTTAACCGAAGCAGAAATGGCGGATCAAACAACCCTCAACGCAAAGGACTTCTTTGGCTTCTAGTTGCTGTTATCTCGAACGGATTGGAATTTCTTTCCGGATGCGGACTGGCTTCTCTCTCGTTTTGCCTGATCGGTTTTTTGAGGAGACTGACCTGAACCTATCAAAGGACCGATCAGTTTGTAGCCAATAAGACCAACCAAAAGAGGAATTAGTATCCACTTAGACACTGAAACGACGACAATTCCGAGGGGTGTAAGTTGGCGTGCCATCAGTTCCTCCCTTTATTGTATCTCGGATTAGCGATTGATCTGGAAGAGCTCGCGTTGCTCATTTCCAAAAAGGAAGCTACTGGGCGAGTCCCAGCACAGGGCTTCGCACTGGTTTGCGCCAAAAAACTTGACGTGCTTGACCGAGTGGTGAAAGATATCATCACCCTTGGTGGTGTCGAAAATCTGGATTGATTGATTGGGGAATTGGGTGAGGAGTGCGATTTGCTTTCCGTCGGGAGAGATATCGCAGGCAGTCACCCACCCGCCGAGATCTTCAAGAGTATCAAGCTTCCTTAGGACATTGACTTTGTCAAATTTGGGATTCTTGAGGGAGTAGATTGACGCACCTACACCAGGAACTTTTGACCTCCCCGCTCGCCACTTGGTGATGAAGTAGAGGGTTCCTTTATATGCGGCGATAGACTCGCAATCATAGTGCCAAGACGACGTATCGGTTTTATCGGGGTACGTCACCCGGATTTTTTTTACGTCCTTTACGCTCGTCGCTAGGAGAGGGTTTGGCTCTTTGAAAACATAGACGCAAAGATCCGTTCGGAAATTAAGATTGTCACCACAATCGGAGACATAGATTGTATCTCCGTCGATTGCAATGTCTTCCCAATCGAAGTTGGTGGAACCTTCTAACTTTATTCCTTCGTAGTCTGGTTGATTCGGCTGGATCAGGGTGCCATTTTTATGAATGGCGAAGATCCGAGCGCTATCACCACTATCGTTGTGAACCCAATACGTGTCCTTGAACTTGCGACTTTTTGCGATGCCACTCATCTCGTCAATCATCTTCGATTCGAGTTTGGCGAAAGGCGTGATCTTCGTTTGAAACGACGCGAGGACTAGAGACATTACAACCATTTAAGGCTATGATAACTCCATGATTGCTTCCTTTGCCTGTTTGTTTGCCCTTAGTCAGCAAGATGCTGGCTTTAAGTTTCGAGAATACGAGGCAGACAAGATCAAGCCGTCCGAATTTGCTCAGCGTCGCCGCGAGTTTGGACTTCGCCTTCCGAAAGGGAGTATCAGCGTTTTGGTCACGAACCCTTCGCATCAGCGAACCAACGATACGGACTATCGATTCCGCCCCAATTCTTACTTCTGGTACTTGACTGGGTGTGAAGAAAAGAACTCTGCGTTGATCATTGCTCCGGAAGGCATGACGGTTGACGGCAAGACGGTCAAAGAAGTGCTGTTCGTCGGTGACAAGAATCCTGGTGGCGAAACTTGGACGGGAATCATCATGGGTTCGGCAGTTGCCAAAGAGACTCTCGGCGTCGAAATGGTTCTTTCCAACAAGAGATTTAGTGAGGTTCTCGCGGCTTCTCGCCCGACTTCAGTGAGCCTGGTGGAAAGACCTTCCGGGCTGTCAGGGGGCGTCCTTTCCATGGTAACCGCTTATGACAACTGGTCAAAAGCCTATTCAAAGGATGCGACAGCAGTACGAGAACTAGGCAATATGAGGAGCATCAAGTCTCCAGCGGAGATAGCCCTGACTTGGAAGTCAATCAATGCTACGGTTGCCGCTCATCTTGAAGCTCTCAAGTCGTGTGAACCAGGGATGCGGGAGTACGAAATTGCTTCGATGGTCGAATACATTTTTGCTCGCAACGGTTGCGAGGCTGCGGCTTACGGAAGCATCGTAGGTTCCGGAGTTCATTCTTGTGTTCTTCACTATGTTGAAGCTCGTAAGGTGATTGAGAAGGGTGATTTCATCTGTATGGATGTTGGTGGCGAATATCATGGATATGCGAGTGATGTCACTCGGAGCTATCCGGCAAACGGAGAGTTTTCGCCCGAGCAGAAGGCGATTTACGAAATCGTAGAACAGGCTCAGCGAGCCGGAGTTTTGGCTTGTAAAGTCGGGGCCTCGTTTGGCGCGGCTGACGGCATTGCCCGAAAGATTGTTAGTGAGGGGCTTGTACGCCTTGGGATTGTTGCTAATCCGGCGGAGTCGGGCAAATACTTCATGCATGGGACTTCGCATTATGTGGGGTTAGATGTTCACGATACTGGTGATGGCGGAGCCCTTAAAGCTGGTCAGGTTTTGACGGTTGAGCCGGGGATTTACATCAAAGAAGGGTCGCCTTGCGACAAGAAATGGTGGAATATCGGAGTTCGGATCGAGGATACGGTTTTGGTCACCGATGGTGGGCCAGTGAATATGAGCGGCAATGCTTTGCCGCGTTCGGTGGCGGAGATTGAGAGGCTGATGGCTCAGGTAGGTTTAGCAAATCGTCCTGAAGGGAAAGTTTCCAAGGGATCGGGCTAGGTTTTCTTGATGTCCACGCGTAAATATTGGATTTGGACTGGTCCGTCGCGAACGGCTTCGGCGCAGCAGTTAAAAGAGAAGTACACGACTTTGGCCGGTCGGGGAGTCACTGGGGTCTTTCTGGAGCACGGGGTTTATGAGCCCGAGTGCGAAGCGATCAAAGCCGCTGGGTTGGAGATGCACGCCTGGATGTGGACGACCAACCGGGGTGAGAAGTGGATTAGGGATAACCATCCGGAGTGGTTCCAGGTCAGTCGGGCGGGCAAGAGTTGCTTCGATCATCCACCGTATGTTGATTACTACCGGTGGGTGTCGCCGGTGAACCCAGAAGTCGTTGACTATTTGGCGGAACGAGTTCATGAATTGGCGGCTAACCCGCTGGTCGATGGTGTGCATTTGGACTATGTTCGCTATCCGGATGTGATCCTGCCAAAGGCGCTGTGGAAGAAATATGGTCTGGATCAGACCGAGGAAATGCCCGAGTACGATTTTGATTACTCGCCGGCTACTCGAAAGGTGTATCAGGATTTGTACGGCGAGGATCCATTGGAGATGAAAGACCCGGCGACGAACCAGCAGTGGCTGCACTTCCGTTATGACTCGGTGACGAAGCTAGTGAACCGTTTGGTTGAGACGGCGCACAACGCCAAGAAGCCGGTGACGGCGGCGGTGTTTCCGACTCCGTCTCAAGCGCGGAAGATTTGTCGTCAGGATTGGGACAAGTGGCCGCTAGACGCGGTCTGCCCGATGATCTACAACAGTTTTTATGACGAGGATATCGAGTGGATTGGAGATTGCGTGCGTGAGAACATTGGCGCAGTCAAGATTCCGGTCTATGCGGGACTGTATATTCCTGACTTTAAGCCGGGCGAGTTTGAGGAGGCGGTGAAGATTGCAATGCGGCGGGGAGCAAGCGGTGTTTCGCTCTTCGGAGGTCTCTCCGAAGAGCAGTGGGCGGAGTTTGAGCGGGCGATTGGCTAGGTAGTGACGAAGGGAAATCATGCTTCAATGAGAGCCTTTGTTTCACGATGGCAGAAACCATCGGGGAATAGTGTTGTTTTGAGAATTTTGAGCCGTCTCGGCGAAATCGACCCATAAAAAAGACGCGGCTGTAACAGCCGGGGTCGCTGGCAGGAGTCGTCGCTTTTCGGGAGTTAGGAAGAGCGACCTTGGAAAAGACAGTTTCGATTTCTTACCCAGGCCTCAGTCGAATGTTCGCTCCACT
>JAYVHY010000423.1:0-5822 GCA_043770615.1 Armatimonadota bacterium
CAAACATAAATACCTAGAAGGCAAATCTGGTAAGGATAAAAAGCCCAAAGGACAGGAAACAAAGGGTATAAAGATAAGTCCGCGTATTGCTCAGCACGATATGGAATTTTTAGGGCGTAACGCTCGGAAGTTCCTTGAACACGGAGACAAAGTCAAAGTGACGTGCATGTTCAGGCAACGAGAGTTGGCTCACCCCGAATTAGGGAAAGAGAGGCTTGAAAAATTTGCTTTAGCACTAGAGGACTGCGCGGTAGTAGAAAGAGCAGCATCATTGGATGGACGTCAGATGATTATGATTCTGAATCCAAAACCAGGAGCAGTAAAGAAAGATGCCAAAAATACGGACATACAAGACAGCAGCGAAGAGGTTTAAAGTTACCGGCACCGGTAAAATTACTCGTCGACGTTCGCACAATAACCACCAGTTCCAATGTAAGCGAAAGAACACCCGACGTGCTCTGGAAGCTGAACCGGTACTGTTCCAAGGTGAAAAGAAGCGCATTCGGCGACTTCTTGTAATGTAATTTTGTGACTCAATCGTTTGAGTCACCCCGACCCTTTACCGCTACCGCCCATGAAAGTTGGCTGGAACCCGGTGGACAAGATAGAACAAGGAAACAAATAAATGGCAAGAATTAAACGTGGCCTTATGCGCCACAAGCGCCACAAGAAGATAATTGGCAAGGCCAAAGGTTATTTCGGGCGTAAGAAAAACGTATTTAAGAGAGCTCACGAGCAGGTCATGAAATCGGGGCAATATGCCTTCCGAGACCGCCGAGCTAAGAAGAGAGACTTCCGAAGACTGTGGATCGCTCGAATTACCGCTGCTTGCTCACATAGTGGCATCAAGTATTCGCAACTTATTCACGGTTTGAACACTCAGGGCATCCAACTTAACCGAAAGATGATGAGTGAAATGGCAATCGAAGACATGAACGCATTTAAAGCGGTCGTCGAGCAAGCCAAAAAAGGACTCTAAAAACAGGGAGCAAAGCTCAAAGATCAGGGCTCACGGGTCAAGGATCAAGGATCAGGGTCTAGAACTCCGGAAGAGGTGTAGCAATTAAGTTGGCTACACCTCTTTTCATATATTTATGTCAAAATTGAAGCTTCGCTCCTGCTCACCGTTGCGTAGAAGCTTTTAGTCACCGAGGATTATCACATTCATGCTGCCCGAATTTAACCAAGAAGAAACCGCTTTTATCGAGACCGTAAAGAACTTTGTTGCAACTGAAGTTCTGCCAAACACCCGGGAATGGGAAAAAAACACGGCGTTCCCGGACGAGATTTGGCCAAAACTTGGCGCTCTCGGGCTCCTCGGGATGACTTTGCCGAAAGAAAAAGGCGGAACTGGACTTACGTGCGCGGCATTTGTTGAGGTTTGCAAGCAGATGGCAAAAGGCGACCCCGCTCTGTCTATGAACGTTGCCGCTATTAACGCCTTGTGTACGGCTCACTTTGATCACTTCGCAACTCAAGAACAGTGCGAAAAATATTTGCCCGGGATTTTGAAGGGTGATATTAAATTGGCTTGGGGTCTTACCGAGCCAGATGCTGGATCCGATGCCCGAAGAGTCAAAACTCACGCAGTGCCGAGCGACAATGAAGGGTTCTATAACATCAATGGCAGAAAGATGTTCATCACCAACGGTGGAAAGGCTGATCTCATCATTTTGATCGCCCGGACCAGCGAGTCCGCACTTTCTGCTTTCTTCGTCGAAACGAACCAACCTGGGTTTAAGCTTGAGAAGCGAATTCATACGGTCGGTGTTTCTGCCTCTAATACAGTTCAGTTTGCCCTGACGGACGCAGTTGGCTGGCACACACCTTGTACGTTCGAAGATGCAATTGGCTTACTCTATCGAGGCCGACTAGCCATTGCCGCCATGGCACTTGGCATTGCTGAAAAAGCCTTTGAACTTACCGTTGAATACAGCAAGCAAAGGGAGCAGTTTAATCGCCGCCTTGCTGACATGCAATCGGTCCAAAACATGATTGCGGATAGCGCCATGGAAATTGAAGCATCGAGCTTGTTGCTTAAAAAGGGTGCATCACTTTTTGATCAGGGACTACCAATTATTACTGCAAGTTCATATGCCAAGCTTTATGCCAGCGAAACCGCTAATCGAGTTACCAACCGTGCCATCCAGATTCACGGTGGACGTGGAATGACCCACGAATTTCTGGTTGAAAAGCTCTGGAGAGACGCAAAACTAACTGAAATCGGCGAAGGATGCTCAGAAATTCAAAGATTGGTAATCGCAAAGCAAGTTCTCAAGTAATAATAATATATGTCATCAATATTGGTTCTCGCCATTTTGCTGAGCGGCAATACCGCTCAAGCAAAGCCGATTGAACTTACCCGCAAATTCACTACTGGTGAGAAGCTGAGCTATTTCGCTCGGGCTCAGTTCACTGAAGAGGAGAGGTCAGGATCTTTGCAGACGTTCATTCCTCACGATGAAGAGATCAACTATCGCTATACCATGACGGTTCAAAAAATGAAGGCCGATGGCATTGCCGAGGTTTTGTACCAGCGTCCAACGATGAACATAGTGATGGGTGACACTGCCCAATCCGCGGCCAAAACAATGACGGAAAAGCTTGATCTCAAGTTTCTGCTTGATATTAGCCCAATCAATGAAGTAGTTGGACAAAAGGACCTAAATCCGAAAAAGCCCAAAAAGGAGGATGGATTACGGAACCGACCCGAATTAGTAAGAATTTTGCGTCAAGGCTCTCAGTCTGATGGCGTTGCCTTGGGCCTACTCTTTTCCTTCGTAGGAGAAATTCAGCGACTTGCATTTTTTGTAGGTCCGCTTGACTCGGGACTGGATATTGCTCCGAAGTTTTCTTTCGACGAAGTTACGATTGGAAGCACCTGGAAGAAAACTGTCGGATACTCACCCCAAAAATTGAAAGGGCAAGGAGACAAACAAGCGGTTCAACGTCTCGACTATACATACACTTATATGGGTGTCATGAAAAGTAAGGAAGGCAAAGACATCCAGAGAATTCAAGCAAAGGTCAAGCTAGATACTGATCTGGTTGACTATGGACGGCAATTGGCAGGAGGATCATCTTCCAGTTCTTTTCTCAAATCTGTCCCACTCAAATTTGAGGGCGTGATTGATTTTGATCTTGATATGGCAACTTTACATATGGTCAAAGCCGTGGCTGAATCGAAGGGAAGTTTCTCAATTCAAGCAAAGGGAGCCGAACAAGCGATCATGGAAAACCGATTCCAAGGGAGTACCAAGGTTAAGCTGGAGGGTCGCTCAATTGGTGCGCCCGTTGAACCTACTCCAACCAAGCCTACAACGGTTAAAAAAGGGAAAGGTGGCTAGGAAGATCAAAAGAATCCATTTTGAACTTTCTTGCGTCCTAATGTAAGTGGAATTACGTCCACAATCAAAGCAAAGCCTTTCTCACGAAACGGTTTCAGATCGAACACTCGAAATCGCCCTAGCTATAACGCTTGGAGTCATTGTCGTGAGTGTTTCACGGATGGTCACTGGCAGCCAAATCTGGATGGGATTTGCCGCTATTTTCTGTATCTTGTCTTTTTTTCAAGGCAGGATGCTTTCTCGATCATTTGTTGTTCAGATTCCTTTTTTGCTCACCTGCGCAATAAAGCAACCGATTCTCGGATTACTGTTCTTTGGGTCTTATGTAGTCATTACAGTTCTTTCAAGTCGCGTGCATATCAAACGACTGACAGTCCTTATGACTTCTGAACTCATTGCATATTCTGTTTTCGCTTTGATCTTGAATCGGTTGGCACCGGAACTTTGGCTTTTTGCTGGCTTTGCATATGTGAGTTTTAGAACTCTGTGTGCTTCAATCATCGCCAATCAAACTGGCATGCCCCTTGATGTCGGATCTATTTCGGGCACCTGGGCTTTTGTTTCGACACAAGCATTCGTTTCAGCGGCAACGAGTCTCTTCTATTTCGAAAGAACGGAGATGACAAACGTTTATTGGCTAACCCTTACTTCGATTTCCATCATATGGATTTGCACTGTCCTAATTTATCAAAGGGCTCAACTGGAGTTTGGCAAAGGCGTTGTTGCGCTTGGGAGTCTGCTCAACTATTCCCACGTTTATACTGGTTCGCACTCCCGTCGAGTGGCATATCTGGCCAGGGAAACTGGTCGACGGCTACGAATTGCGGAGTGGAAGCTGGATTATTTAGTGCAAGCAGCGCTGCTTCACGACATTGGGAAGATCGCGGTTAGCGAGAAAATCTTGGAAAAACCTGGAAAGCTCACCGATGAAGAGTTTGTTGAAATTAAGAAGCACCCGGTGACCGGGCAAAGAATCGTTGCGAATCTTTCCGAACTCAAGTTAATCAGCTATTGGATTCGACATCACCATGAACGATATGATGGCAGGGGGTACCCGGACAATTTGGATCGACGAAAGATACCCATCGAAAGTCATGTAATTTCGGTTATTGACGCATATGACGCTATGACCGGTTCGAGTGCTGATGGTCACCGGCGGCTCTATCGAGATCCAATTAGTAGCGAAGATGCCATTGCAGAACTCAAGCGTTGTTCGGGCACCCAGTTTGATCCAAAAATTGTGAAACACTTCGTTCGAGTTATCGAAGAGAAAAGGGGGCGGTTGCTTTGATCGCCGTCTGGATATCGATTGGCTTTTTGTTGGTATGTTGTCTCTTGATAGGCTATCATTTGCCCAGAATCCGATTGTCACGCATGAATCAAATTGGTCGATCAATAGCAACCGCGGTGGAAAGCCGGAGCCCGTTTCTCGAAGGAATGTTTCATGAAGCTTGTGAACTAAGCGAGCAGGTTTCGCAAAATTTGGGATTGAAGCGCAAAGATGCTGAAACGACCAAAGTTGCGACCTTGCTCTGTGACATTGGACTTTGTAACATACCGAGTGCGGTCCTTCAAAAAACTGAAGAGTGGACGCCAGAGGAACAAGCAGTTTTTGACCGCCATAGTGAAATTGGTTCTTCCATTGTTCGTCAGTCCCCGATTCTTAAAAAGTATTCCAGCATTGTCCAACATCACCACACGAAGTTCGAGGTTGAACCCAACACGCCAATTGCTTCTCGAATCATTGGTGTAACTACCGATTATGTGCGCTACAAGCGTGTGTATGGAGCTAACAGGGCGATGACGGCAATTGAGAGGCAATCAGGAGTTCAGTATGATCCTGCGGTCGTAAACTCGCTAAAGGAGATAATCTCTCTACAGTGAAAAGCAAACTCCTTTCAAACCCTCTGGTCTGGATTATTTTTGGCGCATTTTTGCTTCGCATGTTTGGGCTTACATGGGGACTGCCCAATGAGCTTCGAAACTTTAGTTTGCACCCTGACGAGCAAGTGAATTTGCTCTACGCCCGCCAAATCAATCCTTTTCAATTCGACTTCGCTCCGGGAAACTATAGTTATGGAACCCTGTACCTAACAATTCTAAGGTTGGGCTCGGACTTCGTGCTTGCTTTGATTGGTGGAGTTGACCCAGCCGGAAACATTTCGCCGGGAGCGATGGGACAAATTCACCTTTTTGGCCGGTTCTTGAATTGCATCTTCGGTGCGGGTGTTGTTGGACTAACGTTCGGAATTTCGCGAAGAGTGCTCTCGATGCCAGGAGCCTATATTTCAGCCGCAATAGTTTCGGTAGCTCCTGCATTACTTATTCATTCGCGTTTCCAAACTGTGGATATGCTGGCAACAATGCTAGCGGTCGCTACCGTATATGCTTGCATTCGCCTCATTGAACCAGAGGCTCCGGCAATGAAGTGGGCAGTTTTGGCAGGGCTTTTTGCGGGAATGAGTGCGGGAACGA
>JAYVHY010000424.1:0-13676 GCA_043770615.1 Armatimonadota bacterium
CATGGGCGTAGAATGTGCCTATGGACGAAACTCAAATACCGACAACTGAAGAAGAATGGAAAGGCATTCTCACTCCTGAACAGTTTCACGTTTTGCGACAGAAAGGCACCGAGCGAGCGTTTACGGGCGAATATTACGATCATAAAGTCAAGGGAATTTATCGATGTCGCGGTTGCAGCGCAGTCCTCTTTACTTCCGAAGCAAAATTTGATTCCGGATGTGGTTGGCCCTCGTTCTACGAAGGTCTAGACAAAGACGCCATTGAAGAGCACGAAGATACCACCCACGGGATGCGTCGAGTTGAAGTTACCTGCAGGAAGTGTGGCGGTCACTTAGGTCACGTTTTTCCTGATGGGCATGGAACTCCGACTGGTCTTCGCTACTGCATCAACAGCGCCAGTATCAAATTCGAAGACAAATGATTTGGCAACGATCCTGATTGTTCATCCGTACTTACCTAGGCATGGTTCGTACGGAAGAACTTAGAAAAGTTTTTATTGATGGTAAGCGTGGAGAGATTGTGGCGGTCAGCCACGCGACATTTGAGGCTCACCAAGGACAAATTCTCGGGCTTCTTGGGAAAAACGGAGCCGGGAAATCGACCCTACTCCGAATGCTTTCGACGGTTCTCACTCCAACATCGGGGAGAGCCTGGGTCAATGGAATCGACACACAAACTGACTCAGGAAAGGTTCGCCAGAATCTTGGATTTATGTCGGCATCGACTGCGCTTTACGGGCGAATGAGCCCTCGAGAAGTTCTGAATTACTTTGGCGAACTATATGGTTTAAAAGGGCAGCAATTGACGGCTAGAGTTAAGGAACTCATCGATAAGCTTGAAATTGGCCCGTATGCCGACGGACTTTGCGACAAACTTTCAACCGGGCAAAAGCAAAGGGTCAACATTGCGCGAACCCTGCTTCATGACCCTCAAGTGTTGTTCTTCGACGAACCTACTTCTGGTCTTGATGTTGTCATGAGCCAGGATGTGATGTCGTTTGTTGAAGACGAGAAGCGGAGGGGAAAGACGATCATTTATTGCACCCACATCATGAGCGAAGTTGAGAGACTTTGTGATCGGGTTATTTGTATTCACGATGGTGAAATGATGGGGCAAGGCACGGTTGATGAGCTCAAATCTCAAACCGGTAAAGCGACTTTGGAGCAAGCCTTCCTCACCATTGTCGGCTATCAGCGCGAGGTGGTCGCATGAACTGGACCCTGATCGTCTTTAAGAAAGAGTGGCGAGAGATGCTTCGCGACAAGCGAGTTAAGCGCGCCATGATCTTTGGTCCAATCATCAGCGTTGCATTGATGATGTCTTTGTTTGGGATTATTTTCTCAAGTGTTGCCAAGGCAACCAAGACAACAATTTCGGTCGTAAAAGGACCGCGAGATGTCGCGGTGACGGCGTTCTTAGACGCCCTTAAGAAAGGCGGAATGACGATCGTCGATGTTGAATCGGTGGAAGCCGCCAAAAAAGGAATTCAAAAAGGAGATATTCGGCTCGCGATTGACTTTGGGGATGGGATGCAAGCAATGCTTTCAAAGCCTGAACCGTTTGTTCTCAATGCGTACTTTGATCCTCAAGAAACGAAAGCCGAAATTGCCCTTGCCGTGATTGAGAAAGCAACGAGCGCTTCCAGCGACGGAGTTCTGAAGTCAATCCTCAAAGAAAAAGGAGTCAATGAATCCCTCGCAACTCCCCTGAGCGTCAAGCGCAATGAAGTCAAGGTTGGAGAATCTACTTCGAGCCAATTCTTGGTTCAGCTGCTTCCCTATTTCATTGTCATCTGGGCTTTCTTTGGGGCTCTTAGTTCGGCCAGTGATATCGTGAGCGGAGAAAAGGAACGGCAAACCCTTGAGACTCTCCTGATCTCTCCTGCTCCGCGAAATCAAATTGCAATTGGCAAACTCATGGCCCTTATTGCGGCGAGCCTTACGGCTACCTCGATGGCGGTCTTGTCGATCTTCATGATGTACTACCTAAAACTTCCCTTCTTGCAGAAAATGTTTGAAAATGGATTGGGACTGACTTTTTCGGGTCTCTTAGTAATTATCGTTACGTTGATCCCGACTTGCGCCTTGTTTGGTTCAATTTTATTGGCGATCACATCCTATGCTAAGAACACACGCGAAGCTCAGACTTATTTGTCACAAGCATCAATGTTTGTGACGATGCCAGCCGCGTTTAGCCAAATCATTGGTTTTACAGACTTTGCGCAATCGATGGCGGTCTACGCGATTCCAATCTTGAACACCGCGAACGTCATTCGCAATGCCTTAATGGGTCGATATGATGTGGTTGGAATTTTGATTACGATTTCGACGGGGGTTGTCATTGCTTCGGTTGCGGTTTGGTACAGCGTAAAGCTTTTCAAACGGGAATCGATTTTGAGTCGGATATAGTTGGGAATTGGAAGTCGGGAGAAATCCACACACTTTTTCACACTCATCCCCAAACGGATGTTAGTGATGGCTCGTCGGGTCATAATCACTTAGTCTGTGAGTTCCGAATCTTCAACCCGTATTCCTCTCCATAGCATCGAAGCCGAAATGAGCGTTTTGGGTTCGATGCTACTTGCGCAGCGGGCCGCGGAAGAAATCGTCACGATTCTCAACGAGGACGACTTCTTTCGTCCAGCACACCAGATCGTTTTTCGAGCCTTAAGACAGCTCATTACATCTCATAAGGAGATTGATATTGTTACGCTTCGGACGGAGCTAACGGAACGCGCGGTGCTGAACGATGTTGGCGGAGTCGACTATTTGCTTCAGTTGGCCGAGTATGTTCCGAGTGCGGCTAACGCAAAATACTACGCTCAGATAGTTCTCGATAAAGCGACCATGCGCAGGTTAGAGCTTGCGGGACGGAACATCATCGACATCGTTCATGACCCCGAACTTGAGGGAGCTGATGATCGAATTGATAAAGCTGAACAAGAAGTGTTTGAAGTCGGTCGAAAGCAGCTCGGAAAGTACTTCCAACACGTTTCGAATCTGGCAAAGGAATTTTTTGTTGATGTCGACCGAATTGTTGAAACTGGCAAGCCGATGTTCGGCTTACCTACCGGATTTATCGATCTTGACAAAATCACCTCAGGTCTGTATCCTGGCGACTTCGTTATTATCGGTGCTAGACCGGCGATGGGAAAGACTTCCCTCGTTCTAGATCTTGCCCTGAACGTTGCAATGGGACGGGGTCGAGAGGGCAAGCGCGGGGCAGTCGCATTTTTCTCGCTTGAAATGAGCTCGATTCAGCTTGTTCGTCGTATGGTCAGCATGATCTCGGGGGTTTCGATGGGAGTCCTCAAATCCGAAAAAGGATTGAGCGAAAAGCAGTATCTTGCGCTTGCCGACGCCTGTGAAACTCTCTATTCCCTTCCCGTTTTCATTGATGATGGCAGTGACATCTCACCAATGGAAATGCGAGGGAAATGTCGCCGTCTCAAGGCCGAGCATGGACTGGAATTAGTAGTTGTTGACTATTTGCAACTTATGCGAGGCTCGCGAAGGACAGAAAACCGGGTTCAAGAGATCTCGGAAATTGCGCGATCCTGCAAAGCAATGGCAAAGGAGTTGGAAGTCCCGGTCATTGCTTTGAGCCAGCTTTCTCGTGCCGTAGAAGGGAGAGACGATAAACGTCCCCAACTTTCGGACATTCGAGAGTCAGGCTCTATCGAAGCAGAAGCTGACCTCGTTATGCTTCTCTACCGCGACAGCTATTATAAGGCAAAAGAAGAGCATCGCCCGGAAAATGAAAGCTGGGATGAAGTACAAGAAGCCGAAGTCATTGTTGCGAAACATCGAAACGGTCCGGTTGGTAAGGTCATGTTAGGCTTTCAGCCAGCCTATGCGAGATTCCGAAATCTTGATCGCGGATCTACTTTCCAAATGCCGGAAGACTAGGAACATCAGATACCTAGTGAAATTACCAATTCGTTGGAATTGGTGCACTGGCTGGTAATTGTATTTGCTTGGCGTTTGGTCGTTTGCGGTATGTCATCAACAAGGAAAGAGTTTGTTATGACTTTTATTCGCGTTATGCATTGCAAAAAGAAGAAGGGTTTCACACTGCTAGAAATTGTTGTCAGCCTAGGCATGCTGACAATTAGCACGCTTTCTATTCTTGGACTGACAATCTATTCGGTCAAGCTCGGGAGGCAAACCGAAGCGCGTTCAACCGCACTTTCCATTGCCAGGAGCCAAATTGACCAAATCTTGGGCAAGTCTCAATCGAACCGAAAACTTGTAACCGATCAAGCCATAACCTTGCCCGCCGATCTTCGATCTCAAATGCCGGGTACGACGATAAGCGCTACGTACAGCATCAAATTTGTTCCAGGCTCATCGAACCTTCAGGTTGTTGAAGTCACGGTTAAGTGGCGAAACGCGACTAGCGATTCGAATGCTCCATTTACATCGGTATCGGCAAGTAAGACTGTTGCTTCAACCACGAACATGTCGTGGAACGGATATAACGGTGAAACGCCGCATACCACCGACGAGTTATTTTATACACCACCGCCTCCGCCAACGACAACTGGGTCCACGGGAACGACAGGAACGACCGGGACGACGGATAGCACGACAACCGGAACGACCGGGACGGATGGCACAACGACCGGAACAACTGGTTCGGACGGCTCGACGACTGGAACGACCGGAACATCTAGTTCGGGTTCAACCGGAACGACTGGTTCAACCGGAACGACGGGGACCGTTGCTCCACCGCCGGTAACCACCGGGTTTATTCCGGGAGGAGGAACCAAGTGGAAATAAAACGCAAACGCGGTGTTTCACTCATTGAGGTCATGGTCGTCATCGGCTTGACACTGATGGTTTCAATCATTCTAGGGAACGTTAGCACGATTTCTCGAAGCGCAATGGAGAAGTCTACTGACGTTTCGGTCGTTATTAATAAAGGCAAAGGTGCTTTCGAAAAATTCGTAAAGGATGCGAATGACTCCGACATGATGCTCTGTCAATACCCGGTGAACAGTACCGCCGTTTATACCGCAGCCGATAACTCAACGGTCATTTTTCGTCAACCAACGTTTGACAGCAGCAACGAACCGGTGGACAACAATTACACGATCATTGTCTATCGGGTCACGACGACTGCGGTTGCGGCCGAAGGTCCATTCGTTTTGAAGCGTTACAAGGGTTCGGTCGTTAACGGAACTGAGAACGCACTAGTTTATGAGGGCGTCACCGCCAAGAATCTGAATTCGGCAACCATACAAACAGCGGTGAACCAACAGTATTGGGGAGACAATTCAACTTCGGATTTTTACTTATTTACAACTCCAAGCACCGCAACTCCGGAAATCCCAACGGAATTCTTAGTGGGTGGAGTGGATAGGCTAACTGATGGCAATGCAACACTCGCCGCCAACAAGATTTCAACGGTCAAACCGATGAAATATGGTGTCCGCGGCGACGCAACGTACCGGATCGATCCTGCCTACAAAGTAGATTCTGCTGGTAGCAACGGCGGAACGAGCCTTTACATAAAATTCACACTCGCTCCTCAATGGAAGACGATCGGTCGTTCGACAAAATCAAAAGACTTCGTTTTTACATCTCAACCATCTTTACAAAACAGCGCGACAAACCTATGAAAACAAACTTTACAACTAGAAAGAAGGGGATGTCATTAGCCCCGGTTATGATCTTCTCATTTGGATTCATGACCATGGGATTGAGTGTCGTATCTTTGTCGATGACGCACAATAAGGTAGCCAAAAAGACGGCTGACAAGTGGCAGTCGAACTCGCTTGCCGAGAGTGCGGTTCATTCTCTTTACGAAGATATTCGTACTCAAATGTTGGTGGACGGCTCGTATCCATTCTTACTCCCTTCACGAAACGTAAATGTAACCAGTGGTGGTGTGACCAATACAGTCGGCACCATGTCTGGGTCAATTGTTGCTCACCGCGAAGTTCAGACCGACGAAGACTGGGGCGGTTACAAAGTTCGAAAATACGTTTACTACTTCACCCTCGAAGGCAATGGGCAAGCTCAGGGCGGTGCCCTTAGTACGGTTCGATCACGATACAAGGCGGAAATGTATCGCTATCTCACGCCGGTTTCTTCTTATTCGACCACCACAACACCCGGCACATTTGGATTTCCAATTGGCGCGATTGTGTCGAACACAAATATTGACGTTAAGACCAACCAGGGTCTTCGCACTTATTCGCCAAGCGGAAGTGATGCGCATGTTATCGGCAATACAGGAATTACTTGGACTCCACCGAGCGGAAAGACTTCGCTGACAAATCCGAACATTTTGGACATTGAAGGCTATTGGTTGGTTCCAGACGGTTCGGCATATTCCTTAACGAACGGAACAAGCGGTCTTGGTAATCCTAACGGAACCCAAAATTATCGATCTCCAGCGGCGGCAGCGGCAGGAGATTTCCCCGGAGCAGCGGCTAATTCAGTCATTAAGCTCGACTCTGACGTCTCATTCGCGGACGAATCGACGGTCGATGCGTGGGCCGCTGACTGGCTGGGACAGTCTAAAGCAACCCATTCGACGACATTTGCTACTGATGTCAGTTCTTCGACCATCACTCCACGATCCGGTGACGGGAAAATTGGTATTCAGACCCCGGCTTATATCGATGGAAACATAACCGTTGAGGCAGGTCAAAAGATCGAAATATGGCCATCGAGCACTGATCCTCGTAAGAACGTGGTGTACATAAAAGGCGATGTTAAGAACAAGGGTCAGTTCGTCAATCATGGTTGCACGATAGTCTTTGAAGGAAAGTACACGGATACAGCTTCTTCTGAGTACAAGATTGAACCTGACAGCACGACCTTCACCGATCCGGCCCTTGCGGTCATGAGATCATCACTTCTGTCTCTCAACAAGAACAGCGATGCATTTAAATTCACGACGAACTCTACGTCGACCGTCGGCATGATCTACGCTTTAAAAGGCGGCATCGAGGTCAAAGGTTCGAATGCTGATTTTACGGGAATGCTCTTAGCCGGTGGAACTGGTTCCAATGGCGGAATTGACATTGCCCCAGGTGGAGGAAATTCATTTACCGTTCACTATGATCCTAACGCAGCTACTGGCGGCACCTTGGCGCTCGATGCTGACTCGTTGATTGACGTAAGCTACGTTCCGGCTGGCATCGCATCTGGATTCAATGCCAACAAGTTGACGGGCTGGGTCAATCTTCGTTAGACAAAGTTCGCAAGGGTGACTCTATTTGCGGATGAATACTCAATCTTTGAGTATTCATCCGCTCTGACTTTTTGCACTTCATTTCGTAGGTAGAAATGCCTAGGCTGCTTGCAACCCAAAAAAAATGTACTGAATTTTGATTTTAGGGTTACCGAAACTGGACAAATCAGCCTATAATTTGAAACGTCACCAGGTATCTTTACCGGGAGGAAACCATGAACTTACGAAATTTTAGTTTAGGAATTGCAATAGCAGGAACTTCAGCTTTGTTAGTTGGATGCGGCGGTAGCGGCACTCCAGTCTTAACAACAAACACAACGCGAGTCCTTGCAGGCTTCGTTTACGCGAAAGGAAACAATCTTGGATCGGGTCCAGAGGTCGTCATCACGTCCTCAGCCAACCCACCGAGCGGCTACTTCGCCCCGACCGCTGGTACGGTTACTTTGTCAGTTGCTGATGGAACGCTTTCGCGATCACCTGATAGCGAAGTCTTTAACATGGCGACCAGCAATGCAATCGTTGTAACTGCAACGGCAGCACCAAGCTCCAACGTGAACATTTCTGGTTCCGGAATTACCTATAACGGAGCGAAGACCTTATCTTCGTATTCGGCTAACCTCGGTCCAATCAGCGCAACTGGTACGGTCCAAGTTATCCCTTCGACAGACGCTCCAAGCTACACACCTGGAACTCCAGTTGCTTTGAAGTACACCGTTAATGGTGTGGCTCCAACTCAGCCAAAGGAACTCTTTATTGCCGGCGCAAATGACGCATTCGGCCCTCGATCACTTGCATGCGTAGGTCTCGACTCAAATGGAGTTGTTAACCCAGCTGCGACCTTTACATTGACAAGCTCAGCCGTCCCTGTAGCTTTTGTTGTAACTGGTTCTGGACCATCGTTCACGATTGCACCTGACTCTGCTGCGAACTCCGCGGTTGACAACACCGATACGACGTTCACCGTTCAGCTCGTTGGTCAAAACGTAACCGGAAGTTTCCTCGGTAATTTCTCTTACGGAACTGTTTCAACGGTTACCGTAACTCCTGGTGCGACTTCATTGTTGTGGAACACGGCAGGTGCCGCCGCAACAACATCAGTCTCTGCACTTGTAAGCAACCAGTACGGTGCTCCAATGTTCAACAAGACAGTGGCACTTACCAACCCTGGCAAGACAACCGCAAACACTTGGAATACTCAAGCGGGCGCAGCTGCATTCACCACGACTTCGGGTGCGACAGGCACAGCAGGAACGTTCGCAACTACTCTTACTGCGCCAGTCTCAGCAGTTGCTGGTGGCGGACTGACCTTAACTCCAAAAGGAAACAATACAATCACGGCTACCGTTGGAAGTACAGTTGGAACTGCAGTTGTTAAGGTTATCCGACCGCTTGACTCAGTTTCAATTTCTGGACCAAACACGGTAAACATTGGCACCACCACTCCTCTAACGGGATCTGGAGCTTATGTTATCAACAGTGGTGTTGATGTTGACGGACTAAGCGTTCCGCTCACTGACTACCCAGCGACTACCTTTACTTGGACAGTGACCAACACTGTTGGAGGAACTTATGGTAATACTGGCGACATCGGAACTCGAACAACCGCAGTTTCCGCCATTATGGGCGGCGCTGGAAACGGAAGTCGAGTTGTTGCTGGAAACACCGCTGGTCAATATGGCATGCGAGTAACTGGTGGAGTTGTCACTCCTTCGAACATCGTAACAACCGAAGTTGTAGGTATTCCTTCCAAGATCTTCCTGAGCCCAGACACTAATACAACGAATGCAATTGTAGGAGCGTTGGGTAACTACTCTGGAATCACAGGCTTCGTACAAAATGCGAGCTTTGTGTTTAAAGACTCATTTGGTCACACAATTCCAAATGGTGAAGTCACCTACACGTCACTCTTCTCGGTTGATGCCATCACTGGTGGAAACATCACTTCGGGTGGATCAAACGTTTCGAACTTCACATTGACGTTCGGTGGAAATGACGGACTTGTTCACCTTGTCACTACCGGCGGAACTTGGAGCCCATCAACTGGTGGCAGCTTCCCGTTCAACCTCAGCAAGGACATCGGACACGATAAGACTCCTTAGTCTTTGACTAATTGCTCACCGCATTCGTGAGCAACATAAAACCGGACAATGGAATTTCCATTGTCCGGTTTTTTTTGTGCTTTCCGGCTATGATTAGGTTGTGGCACTATCTCGACGAGACTTCATTCGAAACGGCACCTTGTTCCTGTTAGCTCCGGAAATCGACAAGTTTGTGATGCCTTCGTTGAAGGATTCAGTTCAATTCGGGATCATTACTGATGTTCACTACGCTGACTGCGATGCCCGAGGTACCAGAAACTATCGAGACTCTATTCTCAAGATGCGAGAAGCAGTTGATGCATTAGCAAAGCGTAAGCCAGCTTTTTGTGTTTGCCTTGGTGACCTCATTGATGGACCCGCAAAGAGCAATCCCGATGTAGAAGCTCAAAATCTCAGTGCCATTAAAGCCGAATTTGATCGACTCAAGGTTCCACACAGATTCGTACTCGGAAATCATTGCGTTGCCCAGTTAACCAAGAAGCAATTTCTCGATGGCGTCAAGCAGCCCAAGAGCTATTTCTCTTTTGACCACGGCGACTTTCACTTTATTGTTCTTGACGCCTGTTACCGAACGGACAGCGTCTCTTACGATGCAGGTAACTTCGTCTGGACCGATACATTCATTCCTGAGACCCAACAAAAGTGGCTCACCGATGATCTTGCGAAAACGAAAAAGAAGACCATTGTCTTTTGCCATCAACGCCTTGATTTGGCCGATACAAATGATGGGGCAGTCAAAAATGCATCGGCTATTCGAACAATCCTAGAAAGCTCAGTAAAAGTGATCGGAGTTTTCATGGGTCACAGTCATGTTAATGAATTGAACCGAATAAACGAAATTCCTTACGTTTGCCTCCATTCAATGGTTGATGGAGCAGGACTTCCAAATAATGCCTATTCTATGCTTACTGCCTTCAAAGATGGGTCAATGAAGCTCGAAGGCTTTGGAAAGCACGCCAAGCACCCGATGTCCGAACGAACGCTAGCTTGAGTAAAAATTTAGATACTTCCTGAGTATTTTGCTGGGTTTTGCCGACAATAACCCTACGTTGAAAATCGCGACCAAGATTACGCTTGCGCTAGTTTCAGTGGCAGCTTCAATGTTGCTACTATTTTGCGCTTTTCAACGTCCCCAACTTATTGGAAACTTTGAGAAATTACAACGTCAAAAAGCAACGGAAAACATCAACCGAGCCCGAGACGTTGTTATCACTGAACTGGGTGCCCTCGAAAAGCAGTCGCAAGACTGGGGTAGCTGGGACGACACCTATAAGTTTGCGGTTGGTCAATACCCAGAGTTTAGAGAAACGAACCTTGTGGATAGCACTTTTACCGTGTCTCACTTCGACATCATCTGGATTTTGAATAACAAGTCAGAAGTCGTGTACGGAAAGTCTCGACTTCCAAACGGCAAACTGACTACTTCGATGGAAGGCTTTGATCCCGTCGCTCTAGCCAAGTTTAGCATCGACAAAAAGACGAAAGTTGACCAGGGAATCAACGTCATCGTAGGTTTTCCTACTGCACTTTGTGTTAGGCCAATCCTTAACAGCAAAGAAATTGGGGCATCTCACGGCACTCTCATTCTCGGCAGGTACCTAACTAAGCCTGTGATCAAGTCGATGAATGACTCGACTCACGTGCCATTCGAACTATTGAACTCGCAGTCTTCCGCCAATGTTATGAAAGACGCAGATATTGGCAGGCAGCTACGGGTGAAGAAAGCAAGCTACGTTGAAAGCCCTTCGACTCACGAATCTGTTGACGGATTCACGTTTCTAGAAGACACCCAAGGCAATCAGTCAGTTCTCGTCCAATCTCATACCGATCCCGACATATTGAGACAAGGAACCGAAACCGTTCAGAAGACTTTGATATCAATGATTGCAATTTCCGTAGCTGCAACAATAATCGGCTTGACTCTGATTAGCGTTTCTGTTTCCAGGCCCCTCACGACATTAGCGAAAAAGGTCGAGAGCCTGAGTGACGCAAACTTCGTTGAATTCGATGCCTCAACTACGAATAGAAGTGACGAAATTGGAATCGTCGCTCAAAGCTTTAAGGGCCTCATGGAAAGGCTTGAAAAGGCCCAAATGCGGATCATGACCACATCGCGAGATGCCGGAATGGCCGAGGTCGCTCGTGGAATTCTTCATAATGCCGGAAACGTGCTCAATTCCACGGTTGTATCGGCAGAGCAGATTAGTCAAATTGTTACCGATTCTGACCCCGCCGGATTGAGGATGTCTATCCAGCTTATGGAAGATAATCGAGGAAATTTGGATTCCTATTTAAAGGATGATCCCAAAGGATCGAAGCTCTTGCCCTACCTACTCAGTTTGGCAGAGAAGCTTGAGGCAAGACACATCCAGGTACTTTCAGAGTGCGCCTCGATGATGAATTCAACCCACCACTTGGCGGAAATTGTTAGAGGTCAGGAAGCGCTTGCCCGAAAGCAAGATAATCAATGTAAGTTTCACTTAAGTGGTGTTACGTCCGATGTCGAATCAATCCTTAGATCAAGTTTAGCCAAGCACGGAGTCAACCTCCACATTTCCGTTGACGAAGCGCTCATTGGTTACGGAGACCCCGCGAAGCTCACCCAAGTTCTTATCAACCTGGTTGTCAATGCCAAAGAAGCCGTTGTCGATAATCCGAGTGGTTCGAAGAACGTTTCTATAAAGATTGACCAAAAAGCTTCTGGGGAAATCGAAATAGCGGTAAGTGACAACGGACCGGGAATTTCTTCGAAACCAGTTGAAGATATTTTTGCTACTGGGTTCTCAACCAAGAAGGGTGGTACTGGCCATGGTTTGCATTACTGCGCGAATTCGCTTGCCGAAATGGGTTGGAGTATTTCGATCAAGAATAACTCTGAAGGGGCTGGTTGCACATTTACTTTGACTTCACCCTTGCAGAAGCAGGAGGAAGCCGCTGCATGAGTGATTTTCAATCCAGAATTCTTGTCATTGACGACAATGTAGAAATCCATCGGGACTTTGAGAAAATTCTCGGTGACTTGCGGACTACACAAGATCTCAGCTCGATCGAAAGTGAACTCTTTGGACCAGCAATTCAATCACACTCCTCAACAAAGGAAGCGTGTCAAGTTGTGTCAGCATTACAGGGTCAAGAAGGATTTGATACTTTTCGAGCTCAGCACCTAACCGATCCGTTTGATGTTGTTTTCGTTGATATGCGTATGCCGCCTGGTTGGGATGGACTTAGAACCATTAAGGAAATTTGGGCAATCAATCCAGATCAATTTATTGTTCTTTGTAGTGCTTACTCCGACTATTCATTTGATGCATTGAAGCGTGAACTTGGGAACCGTCCAAATTTCTTGATCTTGGCCAAGCCATTTCATTCGCAAGAAGTTGAGCAAATCGTTAGTTCGGTTACGCTAAGAGATGGTCTTAAGATTCGAAGCGAGAAAAAATTGGCCCAAAGACTTAGCCAAGCAATTGATCAAAGTGAGCTCAATCTTGTCTTCCAACCAGTCCTAGATCTCAATACGAATATGATCAAAGGGTTTGAATCGCTGTGCCGATGGAGTGCGGAAGGCAATATGGTTGCTAGCCCGGATGTCTTTGTCAAGATTGCCGAAGACCACGGCAGAATCCACCAACTTGGCGATTGGGTTGCTAGGGAGGCAATAGAGTCATCTAGGTTGTTAAGTGAAGCAACGCCTGGTTCGAATTCACCGCTGGTGACCTTTAATGTTTCAGTCTTGCAACTCAAAGACAGCTTTGTTTCGAAGCTGTATTCTCAATGCCAGCAAAATAAAGTCAGAGTGCAAGATATTGGAATTGAGGTCACCGAAAGCAAGTTGATGGATGATGTCGATGAATGTCGATCAGTGCTCAACGAGCTTGCTGAAATTGGATTCGATATCTTGATTGATGATTTTGGTACGGGTCAGTCTTCCCTCTTTACGCTGTTCAAGCTGCCTTATCACATCATTAAGATCGATCGATTGTTCACCAAGGAAATTGTTGAAGATAAGACCTCGCGGACCATCGTTAAGTCCATGATCGACCTCAGTCATTCACTTGGAAAGGAATTTGTAGCCGAAGGGGTTGAAACCCAAGACCAACTTGACCTCCTTACAGAACTAGGTTGTGACTACGCCCAGGGTTACTTGATTGCAAAACCTCTTTCGCTTGAAGATGCTTTGTATTTTACGAAATTTGGGTTGCCGAGCAACCGAAAACTGGCAGCATAATCGGCATTAATCCATGGATTCTAAACCGCACCGGTTCGTCCAAAGAAGCTGGAGCCGATGAAGGGAATTGAACCCGCGACCTGCTGTTTACGAAACAGCTGCTCTACCACTGAGCTACATCGGCCTAAACAAGACCGTGAATATA
>JAYVHY010000425.1:0-5813 GCA_043770615.1 Armatimonadota bacterium
TCCCTGCAGATTATTTCCCGACGCAATCTTTGCCAGCGCCAAACTTCCGATGTCGTTTGGTTCAACCACAACCCGCCGATGGTAGCTAACATGCATTCCCCCACCTATCTCACAACACATGTACGGATACTGCTTCTCTGATTCAAGTGTCGCTTCCTTCGGAGCATCACCCTGCAAGATATCGTCCGGATTCCGGTTCAACCTTAGGGCGTAATTCTTGCCGTACTTTGTCGCAGTCTCCTCCGTTCCACGATCCCAAAACCCAATCGGATAGCCACCGTACATCGGAAAAAGTTCGTTAGCCGGCATCGGCGTCGTGACATTGGGCCAACCAGTTCGAGTGTAAAGCGGTATGTTGATCCCAACTTCTTGTGCCATGCGCTTCAGCTTGATCAAATACTCGCTCGTTCCGTAAAACTCATTTTCAACCTGAAATCCGATCACTGGTCCGCCATCTTTCCAAGCAAGACCCGTCATTTGCTTCGAAATCTGACTGTAGAAATTCTTGACTTCTTCGAGATAACCAGGGTCTTCGGTTCGTGTTTTAAATCCACTGACCACCCAATCCGGGAATCCACCATTCCGAACTTCTCCATGAACCCATGGACCACCCCGGACAAACGCCTTTAATCCCACTTCCTTGCAAATTATGAGGAACTTTCGGAGATTTCTATCTCCTTCCCAATTCCAGCGGGTGCTCTGTTCTTCGTGGTGAATCCATATAACGTAGGTGGAAACGACGCTAATCCCACCCGCTTTCATTTTGAGAAGTTCCGAGCGCCATTCCGACTCTGGATAACGAGAATAATGGAATTCCCCCATCGCCCACAGAACCCGTTTCCCGTTAACCATCAAGCTCTGGCTGTCTGCGCTGATCGTTTCTTTGAGGAGTGGGTTGTTGGCGTTTTGGATGGGAATCGGAATGGCAACAGTCTGCCCTAACGTTAAGTCAAGGATCGAATTTTGTTGGAGGGGCAATAGTGCGGCGGCCAAAGCGAGCATGGTGAAGTCCTTGATCACGATATCTCATTTTGCTCATGAATTGAATCCAAGAAAAGCGCAAATTAGGATAATCAATCTTAGTTCAGGTTCCGTATCATGCAACTATTATCAATATACAAAACCGTACCAAAGTTGTTGGATCATGCAATCAAAAGTTGCAGATTCAAGTTCATCAAGCGAATTCAATACTAGACTCTTTCTTTGCTTGGACGAAGGAATGTGGAACCGTCTTTGGGTCAAAACCAGTATTCTGTTCTGTGCGTTTCTTAATCGGTATTTTCATACTCCTATCTTCTGTCCAAAGTGCGTGGGCTCAAGAGGGCACGAAGCGCCCACTACCAGCGGTAAAGATCGAGTCCGCCCCCAAAATTGACGGAGACACTTCCGACGAAGTTTGGAAAAAAATTGAGCCCGTTAGCGGGTTTTGGGACACTGAACGAGGCCAGATTGTCCCCGAGCAAACTAAAGTCCGACTTGCCTATGACGCGAAATTTATCTATGTCGCCTTCGATCTTTTTGATAGTGATCCTTCAAAAATTACGGCCGCCGAGACCCAAGAGGACAGCCGATTTGCCAATTCAGGCAATGGCAATAGTGAGAACTTCTCTGAGGACATTGTCGACGTTCGCATTGATCCTTTCAATACCGGCACAATGGGCGGATCTTCGATCTTTTCAGTCAATGCAATCGGCACGAGGTCGGCCGCCCTAGGTGGGGGACGAGCCAAAAAGACGGAATGGAAAGGCGAATGGAAGGCGTTTGTCAAGCGAACGGCAACTGGTTGGACCGCCGAGATGCAAATTCCTTGGCAGATCCTCAACTATCCAACCAAGAAGGATCCTCAAAACTTTGGCATCAACTTCTTTCGCTTCCATCAACGACTAAAACTTCCTTCATATTGGTCAAACATTGGTCCAAATTCAAGGGAGGAGCTTCAAGGGATTTGGTCCGGAGTCTTAGCTCCCAGCCTTCCCAAACCCAAAGTTTCGGTGCTGCCCTATACAATTTTGGGGATTGACGACAACAATAAGACATCTTTGCGAGCTGGACTCGACGCCCGCTATCCGTTAACTAGTGAGATGACCGCCGTAGCCTCGTTCTTTCCCGATTTCGGCACGATCGAGGGTGCAATCGAAAGTGTTGGCTTTAGTAGAACAGAACGGTTTGTTGCCGACAAGCGACCATTCTTTTTAGAAGGAAGGTCGTTCTTCAGTGCTGGGATGGGATTTGACATTGGCCAGTTTTTCTATGCTCGCCGAATTGGTAATTTCGATATTGGTACCAAGCTCTATGGCAAACCCACACCGCAAGACTCCTTTGGTTTTCTCAACACAATTACTTTCGGAAGCCGAATTGATACCGTCACAAATTGGAGTCACAGAGTATCGCCATTCGAAAGCTATGGAGTCTTTGCGAATGTAAAAAGCTCGGAAACCGATAACGCAAGCGTTGTATCCGCGAACTACTTAAAAGAGTGGGGCAAACTTGCTTTTTCTTCGCGATACGCTCAGTCGAACGACAATGGAGTGAGCTCCCTAGCCTCTTCTAACACCCTTTGGTACCAAGACAAAAACAACTTCTTCTTTGTCGGTTACAACGACACGAACGATAAGTTTAGACTGCCAGACGGTCTACTTGGCTTTACTGGAATCAAAGGATTGGAACTGTACGATGAACTCACATACGAGTGGCGAAATGGTCCAATTCAGACGAGCAGGTCAGAATTTTCTTATAGCGATAACAAGAAATTGGATGGAACTCCGTTTCAGAGAGGAGGGTCAGCTGAGACCTTTCTTGGACTTCGAAACGGTTGGGGCACGAAGCTTGAGGCATGGTACTACGATTACGACGGACTCATTGACCGAAACTTAAGCCTCTCTGCAAAAAAAGGTTGGGACAACCGTTTCAACAATGTCGGTGTCACTGTTGGAGGTGGAACTAATGCCAGCGAAGGTGCCGGATACTTTTCGTTTGATTTGGCTCGCCGAATAGGAAAGGGACTCGATATCGGTTATCGTGGGTTCTTTGAGAACTTTCAAGGGCATGTCAATCAGAACATTTTTACGGTTGCCTATGAATTAAGCCCAACACGATCCTTTGGCGGACGCATCGTAACCCAAAACGCGGATACGAACTGGTACCTCTCTTATCGAGATGCCGGCAAAAAAGGGACAGAGATGTTTGTGATTCTTGGTGATCCGAACGCAAAGGAGTTTCGGCGAATGTTTCAAGTGAAGATGGTCTTCGCCTTCTAGAAATTTACTAGCACCCTTCCTATCTCACCACTTCGAGTATGCTCCACATTAGATATTTCGGCATAGAAATTGGGTTGTAAGCAAATGGAAAAGGGACTTTTTTCAGGATTGAATCCACAGTTGGTTCGAGAGTGGAAGGCCGGATACGATGACCACAACGAATTTGTACTCCAGGAACGGCGAAGTGCTACTTACCAAGATCGATTTAAATCGTTAACCGCCATTTGGCGCCAGTCTGTTTTTCTGGGTCATGCCGGAACGGACGACTATGATTTAGCGGTTAACAACACCTGGCAGCGGTTGCGGCAGGCGTATTCTGAGCGGCATGGCTGACCTGCCACTTGTAACTCTGCAGCGTCTTGTTAATGCATTGGATGCATTGCCGGTAAAGTACGCCATTATTGGTGGAGTCGCTGTCTCTGTTCAGGCGGTACCTCGATATACTGAAGACGTTGACGCCGTGATATAGTTTGGTGAGGACAACTGGGAAGAAGTCGTTGCAAAAGTTGGAGAATTTGGTCTCAAACCTCGGTCTGTTGATCCCGTAGGATTTGCTCGGAGAAATCGTCTCTTGTTGCTTACCGACGAAGATTCGGTTCATGTTGATCTATCCTTTGGTGCCCTTCCTTTTGAAGAATACACCGTCGTTCACGCCCAACAGATTGAAGTTGCACCCGGACTTTTTGCCCCAATTGCAACTGTAGAGTCACTTCTCGTTATGAAGGCAGTTGCTTGGCGACCGAAAGACCTGCAAGATATTCGAGAAATCGTTGCTGTCAATCCAGGCTTTGACCGAAAATTTGTGATAGGCACGTTCTCGGAGTACGCGGAACTTTTGGAGGTTCCGGAACGAGTTGAGCTACTTGAACAAATCTTCGACGGAAAGCTCTAATTTATCTTGAGGCAGTCTAAATTTCGTATCTTTCAGAATAATTTGAAACTTGCATTCTGTTTGCGGTAAAACAATTGTATGTGGAGTGTCCTCGGAGTTGCATCGGGCTTTGGAATCGCCGCTGTGTGGGTCCTTGCTGTGGTTCTTCTTCAACCAAAGCTTCGCGCACTCTTGGCATACCTACTGCCGGCTTTCGTAGTTTTGAACTGTTTCGCTTGGGGAAGCCATCTGAATCCGTTTGCCCGACTTGCGCTTTCGGGATTGGTTTTGCTTTTCACCTTTAAGGGTTCAAGCCTTTTTCTTCAACCAAGGGAGAAAGTCCGCACGATGAGCCGATCGGGTCTGGCATGGTTCAGCTTGGCGTGGCCGGGAATAGACTCCGAACCGTTTTCTGAACGGCCTATTCCATCCATCGAAGACGGCAAGCGATTTGCTACGGGAATAGCTAAAGCCATCCTCGGTGTTCTAGCGTTCCTTCTGGTTGCCGGTTTCTCCGAACGACTCGGGCTCGTGGCTTCAGGTTGGCTTGGAATTGTTTGTCTTTTGACTATTTTTCATCTAGGGCTATCCGATTGTTTAACTGAACTTACCCAGGCAATTGGTTGGAAGGTGAAGCCGCTCTTTGAATCGCCACTACGATCATCCTCCCTTTCAAACTTCTGGTCACAGCGATGGAATCGTCCGTTTGTTGAGTTAAACAAGATCTTCTTTCTGCCTTGGCTGGTTCAGCGATTGGGCATGAGATCGGCAATTTTTGTGATCTTTCTCATCTCGGGGTTGCTTCATGAATTGGCGATTAGTTATCCGGCCGGTGCCGGTTGGGGCATGCCATTTGGATACTTTGCATTTCAGGGATTGATGGTCCTGTTCGAACGAAAAATGAAAGTGCGAGGTCCAATCTGGGTTGCCATGGTTGTATTGTTGCCGGTTCCGATCCTCTTTCATCCTGCCTTTCGGGAGGCGATCATCCTTCCCTTCTTGAGTTGGACACGAGCTGAAATGCTACAGATTGGCTTGGCGCCAGCCTTGTCTACTCTCATTTTTGTCTTAGGTTTTGCTCAAATTTGTATTTTGGCGGCAAGTTTTCAAGTTCCAAGTCGATTGCGCTGGAAGGAAGAACTGCCTCGCCTCAGTTCATTGAATCACAAGTTGATGTGGACGTACGGTTCATTTATTGTCTATTCGATTCTTTCGTTTGGAGTATTGACCTTGGTCCTTCATGAAGACATTCTTCGGGGGACTCGCGCTGGAATAGCAGTTTCAGTCGTGATGTTTGTTTGGTGGTTGCTTCGACTTGGGACTGACGTATTCTATTTCAAAAGTAGCGATTGGCCGAAGGGCCGTTTCATGCAGATTGGGCACGTGATGCTGAACTGCTTGTTCACGTTTGTGCTTTGTGGGTATGGATGCGTGATTTTGGCGCACGTGTTGGGTTTGGGTTAACTGATTGTTATCAACGTAACTGGCTATGTGAACTTGCGGCGATAATCGCCGGGTCGCGAATGCTCCTTGGACTTTGGATAAATCTGATCTTAACCCAGCCCCGCAAGTCCTTTGCCACTTAGGCGTCAAAGACCTCTTCGGCTGGGCTGACATATTTGTGCCCTTCAGGCCCGGTTATAAGGTTTCCGGTACTTTGGGTTGAACTATATGCGTGATCGTTA
>JAYVHY010000426.1:0-2658 GCA_043770615.1 Armatimonadota bacterium
CCCGGTTGTAGACTCGGTCAATAACTTGGGAATTTGCTAGGACAGGAAGAGTGGTTAATAAGATTGCTACGGTTACTTGCTTCATGACTACACGTTGAATGGGTTAACCAAGCAAGTTTGCAAGCAGTTCCAGGCTTTTTAAGGACCCAACAATTTGACGTCAAATCGGGAGCACCGCTGACTGTATAGCGATGCTCCCGGTTATTGGTGTTGCGTGACAATTTAGAGTTTTGCTGCGAGAGGAAAATCAATATCTGTTTGTGAGACTGAGTTAAAGTAGTTGGTAAAGACGTTAAGGGCAACGTGAGCAACGATCTCACCAATTTCTCCTTCGGAGAACCCGGCATTTTGGATAGCAATAATATCGAGGTCATCTACATGCCCTTTCGATGCTAGGACTGCTTTTGCAAATTCTAGTGCCGCCTGCGTTTTCGGATCTGAAGAGAGTCCTTGTCGGCTGAGAAGAATATCCTCTGAGGAAATTTTCACCATTCCGCCGATAGCAGTGTGGGCGGACAGGCAGTAGTCGCAGCCGTTAGACTCGGCAACGACAAGAGCGAGCTTTTCTCGAAGTGGCCCTTCCAAGCTGCCGCCAGCCAATGCGCCAGCGAGTCCAAGATACCCCCCGAGTACTGCTGGCGAATTCGCCATGCCCCGGGTCATATTTGGGACCATTCCCATGTTAGCCTTGACCGCCGAAAGAAGTTCGTTTGCTTTGCCTGTTGATGAAGTTGGGTCGATTTGTGTAAAACGTGCCATTTGTATTCCTGAATCATTTTGGTTTTGTGTAACCATCTAATTGACTATTGATGGTTATTTCATAATTTTCACTTAAATGTCAATAGGCACTTGACATTTAAGTGAAAATTTTTTGATCTCATGAGAATCTACTCATCTGTGCGGCCAAACATAGAAACCATTAATACACGGTATGATGGTTTTGTTCTCTGTTCGAGAATTTCAACAATGGACTTCCTGCTCCTTGGCAACCACCCGTTTCTTGATTTCATCAATACTCTCCCAGTTCACGGTGGAGAGGAATTTGAGTTAATTGGTGATGGTGGAACCTATCTCAACTTGCTCGGTCGGCTGGATATTAAAAACCGCCCTAGCCTTCGCAAGTTAGGAGATCGCGAGGGCATCCAAATCTCGGCTCTCGCGCGCGAAATGCGTGAAGACTTTCGAAGATTCTTGCTTGCCAACGATGAAGGAAGTTCAGGACCTTCAGTAATAGATGTAGTCAATGGTTGGTTTGAAAGGTTAGGTCCTCCCTCAATTGCAAGAGAAGGAGATCAATTTGTTTTGAATTATCAATCTAATGAGTCTGAAAAGATCGCCCCTGAGATTTGCGTAATATTAAGATCTGGACTTGAACTCGTTACTTCCCCAGCATTTTCAAAAGTTCGAAAGTGCGCGAATCCACAATGTGTCCTTTGGTATCTGGACACAACAAAAAGTCGTACTCGACGTTGGTGCAGCATGACCATGTGCGGCAACGTTGAGAAAGCAAGATCATTTAGGGAACGACATCAAGCAAAGAAAACCTCATGAATGAACAAGAAGCCCCTAGTCATCCGCTGCCTCCCTTTACAATTGAGACCGCAATTCAAAAAGTCCGAATGGCAGAAGACGCTTGGAATAGCCGAGATCCGGAGCGGGTTTCACTTGCGTACACTCCCGATAGTCGTTGGAGAAATCGAGCTGACTTCTTGACCGGGCGACCAGCCATCGTGGAGTTCTTAACTCAGAAGTGGGAACGTGAACGCGAGTATCGACTGATTAAAGAAATCTGGGGATTCAGGGATAACCGAATGGCGGTTCGGTTTGCCTATGAATGGCACGATGAAAATGGGAATTGGTTTCGATCACACGGAAATGAACTTTGGGAGTTTGATGAGCATGGACGAATGAGGCAGAGGGAGGCGAGCATTAATGACTTTCCGATTCGTGAAGAAGATCGGAAATTTCGATGGGTGCAAGGGGCACGCCCCGCCGATCACCCCGGACTTACCGACTTGGGTCTGTAAGTTCATCGGATTCGCCCCTTAGGTTCTTGCCCGTCACCGAGAAAACATCTGTTCACTCTGGCAGCAAGTGGCTTACAATGAGGGAACGGACAGTTTGGATCAAAACGGACCCATCAAAGCTGAATCACCTTCGTCAAATCGAGATTGCGAAACCGTGTCCCGAAGACTGGGATACGATGGAGGGCGATGAGCGCAAACGGTTTTGCACCGGATGTGGATGCTTCGTCAACAACATTTCCGCGATGGGCGCATCGGAAGCTGAGACTTTGCTTGCGTCAAAAGTCAAAACCTGCACAAGAATCACCGTCAATCCCAAAAAGGGAATCCTTACTCGTGATGGCAGTGTAAATGAACCAAGCTTTCGTCTTGCCCATTAGCACTCCTGGCACAAATTAATTTTTTTTACCAGTAGGCGAATCCGCTGAGTCCTCCGGGCGCTGGCAGACAAAACCAGAACGATGCTTCGGTCAAGGCCTTAGACGGATTGTCAAAGGTAAAGTCGTTCTCCTGCTTGACCATTGGTCCTTTAATGATCGAATTTGTTTCAACTTTCTTGATTTTGAAGTTGGCATGGGTATCCCGGTTGTAGACTCGGTCAATAACTTGGGAATTTGCTAGGACAGGAAGAGTG
>JAYVHY010000427.1:0-2649 GCA_043770615.1 Armatimonadota bacterium
ATCAATGGTGTAGTCAAAATAGATGGAGTGAATCTTTCAGTTGTTTCCATGAAAAAGGCGGGAATTCATATTCGACTTTATGTTGATCCAAAAACTGGACAAGTCGCAAAAGTTAGTAGTGATGCAACCGATTTGGCTGGAAACTTGGTTAGCGGAACTCAGCTAAAGATTAGATACCAATAGACTTAGCATCTTTAAGCCGAATTCTTTCAAAGATCGCTAACGCAGCATCAACTGCTTTGTCCGTTGAACTTGGAAGTTGTACTTTTGGATCCTCAGCAGTGATATCCGGAATGATTGGATTTCCTTCCAACCGTACGGTAGTTGGAGTCAAATAGTCGGCGACTGGTATCTGAAGGGCGAATCCATTGGAAGCCGACATATACCTCGAAAACAGAACTGCGCCAGCTGACTTGGTACCAACAATGGAGCAATTCACACTCGATTTGTCTGTTACTATGGTGCCATCCTTGTCGACAGTCTTTTTGCCGTAAATGTCGTGCATTGCCGCCGCAAAAATTTCACTCGCGCTTCCGGTTCCTCCGTTAATAAGGACAACAACGTTGCCCGTGAATTTCGTTGCTACTTTGCGCGGAGTCATCATGAAGTCATTGGCATAAGGAGCCAATTCTGCAAGACCAGAAGGCTCTCGATTTTCCTCCTTTTTGAACTGAAGCAAGCAGTTTTTGTCGAGCATGTAACCCAATTTGAGTTTAGGGTCAAGAAAGTAGCCTGCCAAGTGAAGTAAGTTCAAGACGGAACCTCCGCCATTGAATCGGAGATCAACAATGAGATTTTTTGCCTTTATGGCATCCTGCATGAAAGCGTCAATTGCCTTCGAGTCGTAAACATTGTCGAAGGTGTTGATCTTAAGCAATCCTGTCGTTTGATTGACCATCTTGAACTCGTCCTTTCGAACGGTCGAGAATGGTCTCCTCGTGATCGTGTATTCAAAAGTCTTGCCGTCCTTCTTAAGCACCTTGATCTTGACTTTCGTACCGGATTCGCCAGAGATTACGGTTTTATCCGTAATTTTTTCCCCATCAATTTCCTGCATGATGTCTCCAGGCTCGAGGCCAGCTTCACTTGCGGGGCTATTTTCGACGACACGAAGGATAACTCGACCACCTTCAGGTAAGGCTTGGCTACTGATACCAATACCCACAGTTTTCCCCGTGCTTCGGACGGTAGCGTCTTTTGGCGTAGCCAGCAGTATGTGACTAAATCCAAATTTTTGAAGAGCTGAATTGACCGCGGCTTTGAATTCTTCATCATTCTTAGCTTCGTCAATTTTTGACCGCTCGGACAAGAGGAATTCGTCCCATTTTTTGAAATCGATTCCGGGAACAAACGCAACATTCTGAAGTTGGGAAGTCATCTTTGCCAGAATTTCCGTTCGAACTTCCGGCTTGCCGTCAATTGTTTGAGCGACCGATGCAACCGAGATTGCAAGAATGATGCTTGCCAAGATGAATCGTTTCATAGTTATGATCCTGATACGTAATCCTCGGTAGTTCTAGGTTCCATTCTCCGACTTTACTTCTACCTGTATTCCTATCTGACGAATGATCTGGGCTACCCCTTCACACTCTTCTTTGTCAGCAAAGTGAACATTTGACTTTCCAAGATGATCGATCTCCCAGGTTTCAATTTCGGCTTCGTCGACGGAACAATGCGTTGCAATCATCAGGATAAACATAACCTCGTCGTAAGTGTTATGCTCGTTGTTGTAAACGATCACCATCCAAGATTCAAGCTCGGTTGAGTCTGCGCCATGCAGGTCGGGCTTTTCAATGATCTTGGTGGACATAGCTAATCTTCCCATTCAAGGCAAACTTCAGTCTTAACTCCGATGGATTGGAGGACCTTTGCAACTTCGTTGCATTCCCCTTCGCTGGCAAAATGGATCGGAGCCTTACCGTAATGATGCGCTTCCCATGTTTCGATCTCCGCTTCCTTAGAATCACATTTGGTCGCAACCATGATCGTCAACACAACCAGGTCCATTGGCGTGTGATCATTGTTGTAAATCAACGTCATCCAACGGCCACTTTTGGTGACCTCAATTGTTTCAAGCGTTTGCTGAGTTTGATTCATGTTTTCTAGAGGTATTCACGATGCCAAAAAGGAGGATCAGTACTCCAATTATAACTCCTATCACATTATTACGCCCCGGATAGTTGATCCGTATCGAAGTTTGTTTGCCGTCGGTCTTGATGTGCCGCCATCCATCTTGGTTCGCGACGGTGGTGTTTGGCGTGGGCGTGGTCATGCCATCGAAGAAACGGTCCTTGATAACGATGTCGGTTGTTCCAGGCGTGACGGTGATGATCTGGTGGTCGAAGCCGTCGTATTCAATAGTTGCTTTTCGAGGGTTTGGAAGGTTAGGATCAAATAGATCTGTAGTCGAAGCACCGTCCGCTGTAATAATTCTCGGATCGTATTCGTTCCCGAGCTTTGCTGGGGACTGGATTTGCCTAACTCCCAGTAGGGTCCACGCGGAAAATTGCTGTTCAGTAATGCCCTCTTTTGATCTTAAAAGCATCATATTCCCATTCTGGGGCGGGGCGGGGTCTTTGGCCAATGCGTCCTTTAACTTCTCAACAAACGCCTTGTCGAGAATAGAGTCGTATCCGAACAGGTCGTGAA